>JAFZBQ010000127.1 GCA_017561665.1 Bacteroidales bacterium
AAAGGTTCCAAGCAGCGCCCAGGCATACAAGAACTAGAAACAGTTTCTTTGCTAGATGTTTCATAGGGTACTGTTTGATTAATTGTTAATAGTGATATAATGTAGATACATTTCCAGATTTGTGTAGCGGCCGTTCTTGTCCAGGGTCCTGGCGTTGCCGTCGGCCTTGTTGCTCCTGGCCATGCCGGCCTTCTCCTCGAACCAGTCGGGAATGCCGTCGCCGTCGCTGTCGGCAGTACGGGCCAGCTCATCTTCTGTGGCCTTGTACTCTGGCCATCCGCCCGCCTGGTCCTGGGTGTCGATGATGCCCTTGTTGCCGCAGGCGGCCGTTCCGGTGCGGACCTCGTTCACGATTCTTTCGTCCACGGCGTCGCGTTTACGGCTTGCGCCGGCAGATGCCAGCACTGCGGCGTAGGCACTTTCTGCCGTCATGGTATTGACGCGGCTGCCGTTATATGATATGTCAAACGGCGTATCGGCCTGTATCGACCCCGACGGCGTACCGTTGGGATGAAGGCCGACCCAGTTATTGTTGTTTACATTTTCGCAGAGCGTCTTCTCTTCGTTAGTGAGATTTGCGCAACCGGTATCAAAGCGGTTGCCGCTAAGGTGAAATACGCCCCAGGTGCCCGCGGCGTTGGCGTTTTTGCCATCGTCAGCATTGGGAGAAAAGATCCTGTTTACAATGCCCTTCTTTGTCGCGGTAGAAGGTCCCGGTTTGTAATAATTGTTTATGAAGTTGAAACTGCCCCCCTCACCGGCATAGCCGCCGTTAGTGGGACCCCAGTTGTAGAAGACGTTGTTTACAATCTCCGTCTTCTCGTTCTCCGGCTTGCCGGTGTAGCGGCTGCCGCACAGGCGCGGGGTACGGGAGGTATTATGAGCTATTATGTTGTGGGCAAAAGTCGCCCCGTGGCCACCCCAGATGCCGCCATAGCCGTGTGCCCCCTTGGGGTGGAAAGAATTGTTCATGCTCTCTGCAATAATGCAGTACTGCATGGTGAAGTGGTCGTTGTCGTAGAAAGAAGCCACCTCGTCTATGCACCAGCTCATGGAGCAGTGGTCCAGGATGATGTCGCTGTGCTCGCGACCCCAGATGCAATCTTCCATGGGAATCTCCTTGAGGGCATTCCACTGGGCGTCGGTCATGGTTGCCTTGTATGCTGCAGCACCCTCGTCTCCCAGACGGAAACGGATGTAGCGGATAATCACATTGTCTGCATTTATCTGCACCGACCAGTCGCTGATGCAGATACCGTCGCCGGGAGCAGTCTGGCCGGCGATGGTCAGGTCTCCATTCTTGATGGTGAGGTTGGACTGCAGGCGGATGCGGCCGGCCACGTCAAAGACTACTGTGCGGGGACCTTTCTGATTGATGGCCCAGCGCAGCGACCCTTCGCCGCTGTCATTAAGGTTGGTAACGTGATAAACAGCTCCGCCACGGCCGCCGGTGGTGAACATGCCGCAACCTTCTGCCCCGGGGAATGCACGGGCCACGCCGTCTTCTTCAGAAGCGGGAATATTGAAATCGGCATAGTCCATAGTAGGATCTTCCGGTTCGGGACCAGGGCCGGGCGTCTCATCGGCAATGGTCGAGGCAGTTACTTTGTCAGACCATTCCGATGTCTTTGTGTCATCGACCGCCCTCACGCGGAATTGATATTCTGTTCCGGGGGTGAGTCCTTCGATTTCCACATTGCGCTTGGCCACGCTGCCTCTGCCGGCCTCACTTGAACCTTGCGTCAGTTTCCACTCATAACCCTTCGCCCCGGTCACCAGTCCCCACTGGAAAGTGAGGGTGGTTTTGGTTGCGCTGTGAAGAACCACCGATGCCGGTGTGTCAAGGGTTTCTTTCTGCGGATCCGCGGGCTTGTTGCACTTGGCATTGAGTCCCAGGAGGGCCAGCATTATTATTACAAAACGTACAAGTTTTTTGTTCATCGCTTATCAGGTTGTTCCAGTTCCAGCGCAGCCCAGATCAGCGGGCCGATGCCCTTGGGGTCGTTGCTGCGCACCTTTTCGTTGATATAATAGTCGTATTCGCCGCTGCGGAAGTTTTTGCCCCCCAAACCGGCCACTTCGCAGCATCGGTTCAGGTTCACAAGACCCTTTTCGCGGGTTACGAAGGTCTTTTGCAGTTTTTTGTAGGCTTCCCTGGCGTAGGGCAAACAATTCACGTAGCCCAACCGGGAGCCTTTGGCCATAGCGTATATGAACATAGCGCTGGCGGTTGCCTCGGTATAGTTGCCCTCTGCTCCCGGGCAGTCCAGCACCTGATACCACATTCCGGTTTCTGGGTCAGCGTATTTCGGGAGGATTTCGGCCAGGTTGCGGAAGATTTCCAGCATCCGGTCGCGGCCGGGTGTGTTTTCCGGCAGCAGCGGCAGCACATCTGCCAGCGCCATCATATACCAGCCCAGCGCGCGGCCCCAGGCGTGGGCGCTCTTGCCGGAGTATGGGCTTGCCCAAAACATTTTATGGGAAGAATCCCAGGCGTGGCGGTAGAGTTGTGTCCCTGAATCGTAGGTGTGCTCCGCCACAATTATAAACTGCTGCGCTATGTCGGCAAAGTTGGCGGCCTTCTCTTGAAGATCCGTCACATATCTTACGGTATATTCGGCATAGAACGGCTCTGCCATATAGAGTCCGTCCAGCCACATCTGGTCGGGATAGATCTGCTTGTGCCAGAAACCACCCTCCTTTGTACGCGGCTGGCTCTGCAACTGGGCGTAGAGGACGTCCATCGCCTTGCGGTATTTCGCCTTGCCGGTAAGGTCATATAGCTGGAACAGCGTCCTGCCGGGGCAGATATGGTCCAGAGAATAGTTGCCCTGCTTGTACTTGTAAATGGTGCCGTCATTGTCAATCGCAGCATCGTACCAAGCATCTACGTAGTCCAGAATTTTTGCGTGAAGGATATCTTTCTGTCTAGCAGCGACGTCCAGGAAAGAGAGGAGCTCCAGACCGGTGGTGTAGTTCCACTTAATCTTACCGTTCTGGCCGTCGATGTAGGTCGCCTCGGGATTGCGGGCCATTTCGCTCTCCACCACCGCCTGGTACAACGGGATGCGGGGCGAGCAGGCTGCCAGCATCATCACGGCAGCAATTATTATTAACGTACGTCTCATTTATTTTCGTAGGGATTCCAGACTATGCCGTCCTGTTTCTGATACATCACTTTCTCAAAGGTGTATTCGGCCGCCTGACGCTTGGTGAGACGGTGCGACCACTTTACACGCGGGCCCTCTGCGCCGGGACCGTAGTTGCCGTATTCTGCGTAGTAGGAATTCTTCTTGGTATCGGGCTTGCCCTCCTTCTCCCAGTCGTGCCAGCCGTCCGGCAGAATGTGGCTGCCCAGCTCACAGTTTATGAAAACCGTGCGCGCGTACGCGCCCCAGGGACGGCCCAGGTAGCACTTGGAGATGCCGTCAGCTGCTGTCAACCTGCAGTTGACAAAGACATAGCCGTATTTCTGACCCTTGAAAGTGCTTGCTGCAGTCACGTAGCTGTTCTTCTTGCTGTGGATGGTGCAGTTTTCGAAATAGGCGATGCTGGGGCCGAATATAAAATCGGTGGTCCCTTCTATATAGCAGTCCAGAAAGTAGTTGCGCTTGACGCCGCCGTCCTTTCCGTAGCGGCCGTAGGTGTAGAGGGTGTCCTGGTTGCCAATAAAGCGGCAGTTGCGAAAGAAAAGGAAGTCGCCGTCGGTGAACACCGCCACCGCCTGGCCTATAGCCTTCCCCTCGCCTGCCGTGTTCTCGAAAGTCAGATTCTCGAAAGTGACGTAGCTGGAGTGGATGTAGATGGTGGCGCTTCCGCTGGTGCCTATCGGGTAGCCGGTAAGCGGCCAGTTGTGCTTGGCGGCCTTGTCGTAGGTAATAATGGTGCCGGCGGCATCTTCGCCGGTGATGTGCATCCTGAACTTGCTGTGCGGGATGTGCACGTTTTCGCGATAGACGCCCTTGCGGATATATATTGTAGTAATATGTTCGTGGCTATAGTCCGGCACGGCGTCAATGGCCTCCTGTACGGTGGCGTAGTCGCCGTGGCCGTCGGGGGAGACCACGATATCGTAGCGGCGAAGGTGCCTGTCCAGATCGGGCAGTTGCTCGCTTATCAAGCCGCATACCATCTCGGTGACCTTGCGGGCACCGGAGGCCACCGTGTGGGTATTGTCGTCCTTGCCGGTGGAAATCATGAAATAGGGTTTGGAGCCCTCGTCGCCAAGACTCTCCAGCCAGTCGAGACTCTTTGTCGTGACGTCCAGCAAGACGACGTGCTCCTCGTCGGCAACCTGCTTCATAGCGGCGGGATAGTCGCCGTGACAGTTACGGTCCAAGCCTTCCGCTTTGAACCAGCGGCGGGCCAGCGGAGTCAGCAGCACGGGAGTAGCCCCTTTTTCGCGGGCGCCGCGGACAAAAGTTCGGAGATTGTCCTGATAAGCGCCCCAGGCGGGTGCATAACGTTCCGGATCGCTCTCCTTGGCATCATTGTGACCGAACTGGATAAATACGTAATCTCCGGGCTGCAGGGCGTTGTAGACCTTGTCCCATAGGCCGCGGTCTATGAAACTCTTGGTGCTGCGGCCGTTCTGGGCGTAATTGACAACCTTGATATCATCGTCCAGAAAATTCTGGAACATCATCCCCCACCCCCGCTCCGGGTTGCCGCCGGAGAGGTCCTTCTCTGCCATGGTGCTGTCGCCCATCAGGTGTATGGTGGTGAACGAGCTGCACAGCAGCCATACCGCTGTCAGCATTAAAAGCCCTGTCATTTCGAGCGAGCGAAGCGAGTCGAGAAATCTTTTCATAGTCTCTCACCGTTAACGTAAACTTCTTCGAAACGTACTTGCTCTGCGTAATTGACCTCAACTCCCTTGTCCGCGGTAAAGCGACAGAAACGGAAAGAGACGTTTTTCACCGGCATCTCCGGCAGACCGTTGATAAAGATGGCCTGCTTGGCGCCTGCGCAGGTGATATTCTGGAAGGAGAAATCCCGGAACTCCGGAGTGGTCTCATCCACCGGCTGAATGTCGGCATTGCCCTTATTTTTCATTTCGGTGGCCGCAACCCCTTCGTAATACAGATTGAAGATTACGCCGTATGTCACGATATCTTTCATTTGGATGTTCCGGCAGATGATGTTTTTCACCACGCCACCGCGTCCGCGGGTACTCTTGAAGCGGAGGCCAACGTCGGTGCCGATAAAGCGGCAGCCATCCACCAGCAAGCCGTCCACGCCGCCCGACATCTCGCTGCCGATAACCACGCCGCCGTGGCCGTGATATACCGTGCAGTCGGCGATTACGACATTGCGGCACGCGCGTGCATAACGGCGGCCGTCGGCGTCCTTGCCGGACTTTATGCAGATGGCGTCGTCGCCTACGTCAAAACTGCTGCCAGAAAGCATGACGTTTTCGCAACCGTCAATATCAATTCCGTCGCCGTTGGCGCTGTAGTGCGGGTTGCGGACCGTTATGTTGCGTATGGTGACTTCCTTGCACCAAAGGGGGTGGATGTTCCAGCAGGGGGAATTCTGGAATGTGCATCCCTCCAAGAGCACCCGCTCGCATTCGCGCAGGCTTACCAATACAGGTCTGAGGAATGTCTTGATCTCATTCTCGTCCAGGTCGTCGGAGGGCTTGTTGAGGCTGCCGGCGGTCGCACGGGCCTTGGCGTAGCCCTCGTCGGGATACCAGACCTTGCCGTCTTCAGAAAGCACGCCGCCGCGGGCCGTGATGGCCTTCCACATATCGGAAGACACCTTGCGTTTCTTGACCTCGCGCCAGGCATCGCCGCTGCCG
>JAFZBQ010000018.1 GCA_017561665.1 Bacteroidales bacterium
CCCTACGGGATAGGTGGAACCGTTGATAACGATGCTCGGCGTCATACCCTCCTGCGTCACTACTATGGTGGCAGAGAGCGTGCCCGCCTTGATGGTCACGTTAGCCTTGCGGGACTCTGTAGATTTGTTCTCAGCTGCAACCACCTTCACGGTCTCCGTAGTCACAGACTTGGTGGGGGTTGTAACGGTCAACCACGATGCATCGCTCTTGGCCTCCCAGTTCAAATTCGACTTGAAGGTCAGCGACAACTCGCCGCCGGCTGCTCCGATCGTGTACTCCGTCTTGATAGGTGTCAGCACGTCAGACTCCTCGGGTGTCGACTGGGGACATCCCTGGAGAACAAACATGCACAGAAGTGCAACAAGGGGAAATAATTTCTTCATGATTGAATGAATGTTTTTTATAATATTAAATGATTTATCGTTCAAAAAATCACTGCATTCTCATACAACGCACGCTGCAGCAACGCTCACGGATATGAGAGTATAACGGATTAGCCCACAGAGTGGCGGGGGAATCCTTGTTGACCATTACAAGATTGTCGCTCGCCTCCTCGTCCTGACGGTAATAGAACATCTTTGCATGTTGATAGTTCTCTGCATTCCACTGCGGATCGAAGTGATATGCACTGCTGCTGCTCCAGCAGGCAACCACATTGCGCATATTGTGGTGCCACCTGGAACCGTCACTGTTGGGAGTATAACCCGGATATCCGTACCAGCCGTTATCCCCGCCATACGCATCTCCGCTATCTCCGAAGCCGGCAAAAGGATAAAAACTGTTTCCGTTTTCTTCAGTAAAAGTAAGGCCGTAATCACTCACCTCACAGTCATTCATTGTAAAGGTTTCCCACGCCCACTCGGGGGGAACCATATAACCGGGAGGACAAGGGTCGTAGATAGTCTTTCTAAGTTCTGACATAGATGCCTGGTACAAGTGGTCAGCCCCGTTGTGCATGGCATAAGGGTTGCCCCAGAGGTCGGCTGTTATCGTTGAGACGGAACCGTTGAACCATTCGGTGGTCTTGCCTGTAATTTGATATATGGCAGTCGGATGCTGTACGGAATGCTGCATAGACTGCTGTCCTGCAATCATATCCCAAGCCACGTTCGGATATAGTTTCAAAGGATCCTTGCGGCCGAACTGATACCAGTATCCATAAGTGGCCGCTCCGTCGGAAGGGTTGCTGCTGGTAGCGCCTATGTTACGGTCCAGCATAACGATTTGCGTTCCATCTAACGTTTCGTGTTTGAGACGCTTGGGGGAGTCGGTGCACCAGATATGCCAACTCCAAAGAAGAGTATTGGAGCGGTCATATACAGCTATCAAGGCATTTCCCTTTGCGCCGGTGGCAGTAAAGGAAACTGTCAAATCGTGGATGGAAACATTGGTGACTACGCCGCCATCATCCCAGAGGACACTCGCTTGTGAAGGTCCGTCCTTACCGTAGTTCGTAAACGACACATCGAATACCCATGTGGGCCATAGATACTGCGATTCCGCCTCGTCTATCTCCCAAAGGAAGCCCTGAGGTCCGTTGCCCATCACGGATACATCAAACGTATAGTCACCAGCCTTGGTCACGATGTAGCAGTTGGCGTGGCCGCGGGCAGATAGGTCGCTGCCGATGTCGAACGGGTCGGCATTGGCGTCAGAGCCAGCCTGGGTAACGTTCACAAACTCGATAAGGCCTTCGCATGAGAACATCAATTGCGTCATACGGGAATCCTCGCCGGGATTATAGTCAAACTTCAAGATACAGGTTTCTCCGGCATCGACTACGGTAACCCACTGGACATCGGCGTCAACAGTGTAAGGATAATTGGCGTTTACTGTCAGTGTGACTTCGCCGCCGGCGCCGCCGACACTCAAGTCGGTATTGGATATCTCGATGTATGGATCCTCTCCGGGCGGAACATATTCTGCCTGGTTGACAGTTACACTGAAAGTCAGCTCGCTGCCATAGGTAAACGAAATGGTGGCGCTGCGCGCCGCGCCGGTGTTGGTTGCAACATGGAAGACAAGGTCATCTACGTGAGTCGCCCCGGCCTTGGTACGGGTAATCCAGTCAGCGTCGCAATTAACTGAATAGTCTACATTGCTGCGGACCTTGACGTTTATATCACCGCCGGTATCAGGAACGGTGAAAGTACTCATCATGCCGGCGTTCTCCAGTTTGTCGGGATCCTCCGGTGTGGGAGGTTCGGGATCCGGATCCTTGGGTTTGCCACCCTGGGTGACGGTGAATGTAGCAGAAAGAGTGCCGGCGGTTACGGTAATATTACCGGTACGAGGATTCTCGCTTGTGTTTTCAGAAGCGGTGACCTTTATGCTCTCTGTTGTGACAGCCTTTGTGGGCTGTGATACAGTGAGCCAGGAAGTCGCATCGTTCTTAACGCTGTATGTCTGATTTGTCTTGAAAGAAATGCTTACAGTGCCACCTTGATAACCGATTTCGTATGAGGTTTGTATCGGGGTCAAAACCGGCTGCTCCGGCTCCTCTTTAGGACATCCCCAAAGGATAAAAAGGCACAGGATTGTTACTAACGGAAATAATCTCTTCATTTCAATGGTATTCGCCTATTAGGCCTAATATAAATCGTACAAATATACGAAACGGCCCGAAATATACAAATACCATTTTTAGCGGAGATCCACAATGTTTTTGGTGCCTGGAATATCAAAGCTGACAGTGGCGCTGTCGCTGCGGACGTCGATGGAAACCGGAACTCCCATCACCATAGGCATATTGACCTTGTCGTGACCGGCGGGGAAACCGCACAGCACCGGAATGTCATATCCTTCAAGATATGTATTCAGCATAGCCTCCATGCTGCCGAAGTCGAATTCGCTGCCGCAGTCGGTAAACTCGCCAAAAATAATACCGCGGCAACGCTGAAGAAGGCCGCGCATCAGAAGCATATTGAACAAACGGTCGATATGGTGCATACTCTCCTCCACCTCCTCTATAAAGAGGATGATGCCGTCCCGGGCAGTGGCGTCGGCCCAGGTGTCAAGATTGGCCGCGAAGGTGCAGATATTGCCGCCCACCAGGATACCGGTCGCCTTGCCAAGTCGGTTTTGCGGATGCGATGGCAACAAATATTCAGGTATAGAGCCCTCCAGAAGCGATTTCAACGTCTGGCAGGTGGCGTCTTCCCCACCCTTGGCGATGGTGTTGCCCATAGTGCCGTGGATGGCCGCCACGCCGGCGCAGTTTTCCATCTCGATAAGGGTGGTGATATCGCTGTAGCCGACCAGCCACTTTGGATTGGCGGCAAACTCCTCCGGCTGGAAAAGATCTATAAGGCGGATAGTGCCATAGCCGCCGCGTGTGCATATAATCGCCTTTATTTCAGGGTTTTCCAGAGCCCAACGTAGATCGGAGGCACGCTCCTTGTCGGTGCCGGCATACTTGCCCGCATACAACTTTTGCACTTTGGAACCTATTATAGGCTCGTAACCCCAGCTGCGGATAACCTCCGCCGCGCCAAGGACATTCTCGAACGGAGTGGTGTAGGCGGGCGCGATGATGGCAATCTTGTCACCTTTCTGAAGATATGCCGGAACCACGTCCTCGCTGCTTTGAGGCGGGGTTTCGGGCTGGCTCTGAGGCTGTGGCTGGCTCGGTGCTGCCGGTCGTGTCACACCACAGGCGACGGCAATCAGCGCCGTCGCTGCCAGGCATATGGTGCGGAAGGCGGTTTTCATTTCAGAAAAGGATTGTTGGCTCGCTCGTTGCCCAAAATTGTCTGAGGGCCGTGGCCGGGATAGATTTCCACATCGTCGGGCAAAGGCAGGATCTGCGAGATTATGCTGCGCATAAGCGTCGGGTGGTCGCTTCCCTTGAGGTCGGTACGGCCGACGGTGCCGCACATAATCGTATCTCCGGTAAAGATGACCTTGGCGGCAGCGGAATAGAGACTTACGCCTCCCAGCGTATGGCCTGGAGTTGGCAGCGGCTTGAGCTCTGTTTCACCGAACCGCAGCGGCTCGCCGGTGGCCAGGTCTATCTCATAAGGGACCTGCTCGAAATCGAACTGATAGCGGCTTCCGTCAAAGGCGCTGGTGCAGTAGACATACTCGTCCGTACTGCAGAGTGCGAACGGCACACCGTAGCGTTCTTTGAGAAAGCCAGCCCCGCAAACGTGGTCGTAGTGGCCGTGGGTGGCCACTACTGCACGTAAACGGATATTGTTATTGTCAATGAAATCCGCAAGGGCAGTATGCTCCTTGGGATAGTTGTTGCCAGGATCCACGACAACTCCCTCCCCCGTCGAGTCCCACACCACGTAGGTATTCTCGCGGAAAGGATTGAAAACGAACCGGGCAACCTGGAGCATACTTATGCCAGCTTGTCGGCGTTTGCCAGCAGATAATTCTCCGCCTCTACGCTCCAGAGACCGTTGTTGGCGGCGCAAATCTCTGCCAGGCGGGCATAAACCGGATTGGTCTTCCCCTTCTCGGCAAAATCGGCAATTGCCGTGAGCGGCATAGTAATATGGTTGTAAATCAACTTCTTGCCACCGGGGATTGAAGGCAGGTTAAGGGTTGTCTCTATGGTGGCGTTGATGCCTCCGATGTGGGTTACCAGACCTGCGGGGTCAAGACCCTTGCCCATATAGTAGAGAGCCTCCTTCATATCGTCGGTATTGCCGCCGCTGGTGCCTACCACGTGGGTCATCGCATAGTGCACGTTGTAGAAATTGAAAGGAGCCTTGAAATCGGCACGGCCGGGGCCGGAGAAGAAATTGAGGCAGCCGTCAAATCCCAGGATGGCGTCGGCCTGTTCCACAACAGCAGGAACCGGGGCCATAACCACGACCTCGTCATAACCTTCACCGCCGGCTATCTCGCGCAGGGTTGCGACGGGATCTTCAACGGCGCCGGTATTGACATAGCGCAGGTCGATGCCGCGGCTGGCAGCATACTCCTTGGTATAAAGGGTTGCGGCGCGGTCCAGACGGCCCTGGTCGATGTCGGTAACCACGAACAGCGACGGGCGACGGTCTTCACGGTGCAGCACATAGTTGATGCAGGCCAGACCCATAGGGCCTACGCCGGCCAGCAGGGCCATCTTGCCGCCGTCCTTGATCTCCATCTGGTGTACATAACTGCCGGGCTTGGTGTGATAGCAGGCATGCATAGCGCCGATTACGCAGCTGAGCGGCTCGCTGAGCGACGCGGGATAGAAACCTTCTCCATTGTAAGGCAGCAGGCAACCCTGCTCCATAACCTCGTTGGGGATGACCACGTAGGTGGCGTCGCCGCCGATAAACCTGTATGAATAGCCGGGAGCCGAAAGGACACCCACGGGGCCGCCTTCCCAGGTAAGGGCGGGCTGGATTGAGAACTTGTCGCCGGGCTTGAACTGTGATGCCCACTTGCTGCCGACCTCGATTATTTCGCCGGCAAACTCGTGACCGATGATGACGGGGTTCTGGGCGCAGTCATTGGGGACGCGCTTGTGCTCGGGGCCCTGATGCGCCGCCTTGTAAGACGACATACAGATGGAATCACTCACCACCTTGGCGAGGATTTCGTTATCCTTGATTGCGGGAAGCTCAAACTCTTCGAGCCTGAGATCGTCCTTTCCGTAAAGTCTAACCGCTTTAGTTTTCATATCGTTGATTTTTAATTATTTCAACATTATCTGACCGCCGGTGATAGGCAACGCCTGACCGGTCTCACAAGTCTGCTCAATGAGATAGAGCACGCCCTTGGTAACATCCTTAGGGTTGCAACCCTTGTGCATGGGAACCTTGGAAAGATAGTACTCGCGCACATCATCCACGGTCTTGGCGCCGGGCACCTTGCCGGCATTGAGGTACTGAACGTAGAGTCCTTTCACGGGGTCGCTCCACAGCGGACCGTCCAGGAAGTTGCCTGGGCATATGCCGTTGACCTTGATGCGGAACGGTGCCAGTTCCATTGCGAAGGACTGAACCAGGCCGAGGCCGCCGAACTTGCTGCCGGCGTATGCAAAGTTGGCCTTGCTCCCCTCCAAACCGCTCTTGGAGTTGATCTGGATGATGTCGCCGAAACGCTCGGGGTCATACTTGTTCTGAGCCTTGAGCACCGGAGCAACAGCCTTGGCGCAATAGAAGAAACCGTGATAGTTGATCTTTGTCACAAGATCGAACTTCTCCGGAACCATCTGGGTCAAGTCACCCGCAATGGCGATGCCGGCGTTGCTGATGAAAGCGTCCACGCCGCCGAAGTTGCATACGGTATCCTTAACCAGAGCCACAATACAATCGTAGCTGGTCACATCGGTCTTGAAGAAGGTCACACGGTTGTTCTTGCAAAGGGCATTAAGGTTGTCCACAGTGGCTTCGCCGGTAACCTCGTTGAGGTCGGCCACCACAATGTTGGCACCCTCCTCTACAAGGCAGCGGGCGATGCCTTCGCCAAAGCCCTGCGCGGCGCCGGTAACGATGAAAACCTTGTTCTCGGCACGGCCATGACTGCCTGCAGCACTCACCTTGCGGCGGTAGTTTTCCACCTCCCAATTGTCGATGAAATCAATCTGGGCTTTGGTCATCGGGTGCTCCCCACCGAATGCTGCGGCGTAGTGGGCCACCTTCAGACAGTCGGTGAACACCTCTGCCACTATGCCGGCAGCCTTGGCGCTGTCGCCCACAGCCAACAGACCTATACCTTTAACAGCCAGCACTTTGGGAGTATAGCCGCGATCTGCGACATACTTCTCTATGGCAGCCTCCGCATTGGCAATCTTCTCCGCAGCGTCGGCACCGTCTATATAAAGATAGGCCGATTTGCAATAAACGATGCCGTCCGGAGTGAACGGGGCGGCAACGGCCGCGAAAGCCTTTTCACTATCGATAAATTTATCTACCAACGCATTCTTGACGATGCGGATAATCTTTTCGCCGCGGCCGTCGCGGGAAAGGATGGCACGGATTGCCGGCACGACCTCGACGGCGCAGTCACAAACATCCGTGGGGGTCATATCCAACGGCTTTACACGGGCCTCTATCTTGGCCAGCATATCGGCATAAATGGCGTCGATTTCGGCAACAGTATCGGCACCTACGAAAACGCCGTGATTCTGCAGGAAAATAACCTTTGGCTCAAAACCTTTGGCGGCCTTGAAAGCCTTGATATCGTCATACACTTTTTTAAAGAGTGTATATCCTGGATCAGTATACGGAACATACAGGGCATCCTCGCCAAAGAGTTCGCGGCAGGCGGCAGCGGCATTGTTGCTGCACATCACACCGTTCACGGCTGTAGGATGCAAGTGCACGATGAAGCGGGCGCTCATTGCGTTGTGCAGCGATGTTTCAACCGAAGGACGACGGTCCTTTGTGATGCACGCGGCCGCAAGATCGTTCTTGACCTGCTCCTCACGCTCGGCGGGGTTGCTGCTGTAGACCTTCTCCCCCATCTTGTTCAAAAGGGCTCGGTCCAGTACGGCGAATCCGTCTTCTCCGATAGTGGCCAAGGCGTGGCCGCTGGCCTTTACCCAAAGGCGCTCGTTATCTTTATATGAGGTATTGCCGCCACCCGCAATCACGAAGCGGGAATCAGCGCCGTACCTACGAGAAACTTCGACAAGCTGCTCTATTTCTTTCATTTGATAGCTTCTTTTATGATTTTGTCACCCATCAGGATGAATTTGTCACGGTATTTAAGATCGGGACGGCCCTGAGCGTCCAGATAGCCCTGGAAGCCGTCGGCAACCAGTTTCTGATGCGCTGCGACGATGCAGGCGCCCCAGTAGTTGAGCCTCTTGAGGTTGTCTGTCAGGTCCACACCGCCGCGGCAAGCGAGCTTGATGGGCTCCATAGCCGGGGTGTTGTGTTCGCTGCCGAAGGTCACCACGAACCCCTGATCCCAGAGGTACTGGGCGTAGCGTTCCAGAACCTCGACGCTGTTGCGGGTGGTGATGAACTCGGTGCTGTAGAAGCCGCGGGCTTTCAAAGTCGCAGCAGCCTTAGCCAGGTCACCCTCGAAGTCGGTAAAGCCGCCCTTGGCGTCGTCGGCAAGGAAAGGATAAGTGGGGATGCCGCCCGCCGCGAGGATAATCTCGCGCACGGTCGCCATCGGTAAAAAAGCCTCAGGTGTTTCAGGCACGAATGCCGCGCCGCCCGCCTTGAGCAGTCGAGAACGGATTTCATTCTCAACCGCAGCATTGTTGGTGATGTCGGATTTGAGTGGCTGTCCGAGGATCTTGGCATAGAGATCCCCGATCAGGTCGGGGATGACGTTTCCCTTTCCGTCATGGTCGTCTTCGCTACTCACGTCATGGTCGTCTTCGCTACTCACGTCATGGCCGGCTCCGACCGGCCATCTTCCCTCTACCGCCAGGCGGATGGCCTTGGCCAAATGGCGCTCGCGAAGACTGCCCTTGGTGAGCTTTTCGCGGATGGAAGCCTCGTCCCACCCGAACTCGACGCCGGCATCTGCAAACAACTTGGCGACCTTCTCGCACATGGCGGCCACCTGAAGGTTGGATTCCTTCTTAACGGCTGCCAGCTGTGCAGCGGGTTCTCCGGAGAGTTTCACAGGGAATGCCAGTCCCTTGCCGCTGATATAGGTACGGCCCGGATTGTTGGGATCGTTTACCCGCACACCGGCAGCCTGGTCCTCGCTGTTTAAGGATATGAATTCTATGTTGAAGAGCGGATAAAGCTTGCGGGCGCGGGTCTCGCGGTCCCAGTCGGCATATCCGTCCATAGAATAGAAGTCGTTGATACCTACCACCTTGACGCCCTGAGAGGCAGCCATCTCGGCTGCCTGAGGAATACTGTCAAAGGCGCTGAACGAATACGGAGTATGGAGGTGGGCGTTAACGTCAACCACCTCCATACGGCGTAATTTAGTTTTCCTGCAGAAACACATAGGCGCTTAGATACCTTTCTTGGCGCGTGCCTGGAGTTCTGCGTTGGTAAGATTTGCTGTAGGCGTGTAACCTGCGATGGGCGCGATGCGCTCGTGGTATGCATCCACAAACCAGCTGGGCTGCGGGAAGAATGCCTCTTCCAGCTCGTGGCAAGGGGTGATCCAGTTGCGGCTGCCCAGAACTACCGGAGCTGCATCCAGATAGTCGAAGCAGAAGCTTGCGATGTTGGCTGCCAAATCGTTCAGGAACGATCCGCGTGCGGAAGCGTCGGCTGCGATAATGATCTTGCCGGTCTTCTTCACACTCTCGATAACCTTGTCGTAGTTGAACGGCACAAGGCTGCGGGCGTCGATGACCTCGGCACTGATGCCTTTCTCCTCGAAGAGTTTGGCCGCCTTCATAGCGCGGTACAGGGTTGCGCCTATAGAAAGGATGGTAACATCCTTACCCTCTTTCTTGACATCGGGCTCGCCGATGGGGATCTCGTAGTATTCCTTGGGAACGCCGCCCTTATGGAACTCCTCGCCCTGGCCGTAGATACGCTGGCTCTCGAAGAAGATGACGGGGTCGGTACCCTGCAGGGCTGCGTTCATAAGACCCTTGGCGTCGTAAGGAGTAGCGGGGAACACGACCTTCAGGCCGGGGATGTGGGTGCAGAGCGAAGTCCAGTCCTGGCTGTGCTGTGCGCCGTATTTGCTACCTACTGATACACGTACAACAACGGGCATCTTGAGGATGTTGCCGCTCATTGCCTGCCACTTGGGAAGCTGGTTGAATACTTCGTCGCCGCAGCAGCCCAGGAAGTCGCAGTACATAATCTCGGGGATTACGCGGCCGCCGCACATTGCATAACCGATGGCGGTGCCGATGATGGCTGCCTCGCTGATTGGCGAGTTGAACAGGCGGTGATAAGGCAGAGCCTCTGTCAGACCGCGGTATACGGCGAATGCGCCGCCCCAGTCACGGTTCTCTTCTCCGTATGCGATAAGGGATGCATCCTTATAGAAACGGTCGATAATTGCCTCGAACAGACCGTCGCGGATACCGAAGGTCTTGATTGCACTGAAAGGTTTGCCGTTGGCGTCGAAAGCAAAGCGCTCTTTTGTGGCGAGCTGCTTCACGCGCGGGTTCTCTTCCATAGGCATATTCACGTCGGGCTTTGCGTCGCTCAGAGAATCCACGCTGGCGTTGCTGAACATCATGTCGCCCAGAAGTTCGCTCTCCTTGACGAGGTCCATACGAGGGGATACCTCCAGGTCGATGGCGAGTTTGTACATCTCGAAGATGATGCTCTTCTGATGCTCGCGGATCTCCTCGAGTTCCTTCTCTGTAGCAACCTTGGCCTCTACGAGTTTCTCGCCGAAGCACTTGATGCAGTCGATTGCCTCCCAGGCCTTGATTTCCTCCGGAGTACGGTAGGTAGACGAATCGGACGGCGAGTGGCCGGCATAGCGGTAAGTGACGATATCGAGCAGTGCGGGACCCTTCTTCTCTGCCAGCAGGGCCATCTTGCGGCGGAAACCGTCGATGACTGCCAGGGGATTGTAACCGTCTACGCGCTCTGCGTGCATGCTGTCGGGGTTGAAGCCGGCACCGATGCGTGCTGCGAAGTTGTAGCCTTCTGTCTCGCCGCGGGTCTGGCCGCCCATAGCATACTGGTTGTCCATGATGCTGAACAGGATGGGCAGGCCTCCCTTCATATCACCTTCCCAGAGCTGTGTGAACTGATCCATCGATGCGAAGGTCATACCCTCCATAACCGGGCCGCGGCCCAGCGCACCGTCGCCGAGGTTGGCGACTACGATGCCTTTCTTGCGATTGACTTTCTTATAGAGAGCAGCGCCCACTGCGATGGAGCCGCTGCCGCCCACGATAGCGTTGTTGGGATAAATGCCGAACGGAGTGAAGAAGGTGTGCATACTGCCGCCGAGACCTTTGTTAAAGCCGGTGGTGCGGGCAAAGATCTCTGCCATTGCACCGTAGAGCAGGAAGTGCATACCCAGATCCTTGACGCTGCCTCCCTTGAAGCCCTTCTTGGCAACTTCCAGAGTCTTGCCGCCCCAGAACTCTTCCATAATCTTCTTGAGTTCCTTGTCGGGGAGAATCTCGATGGAACGCAGACCCTTTGCGAGGATTTCGCCGTGGCTGCGGTGGCTGCCGAAAATAAAGTCGTCTGTGGTGAGATTGTAGGCCATACCTACTGCAGCTGCCTCCTGACCCATGGAAAGGTGGGCGGGACCGGGGTTGTTGTATTCAACGCCGTTGTAGCCGCCGGTGGTCTTCACCAGGTTGAGCATTGTCTCAAACTCACGGATGGTGAACATATCACGATAGATGTGCTTGAGGTCATCTTTCGTGAAGTTCTTCTCTTTGAGTTCGTCCTTGATAGTCTTGTTGTACTGATTGACCGGAATCGGGGCAATCTTTACTTCACCGGGTTTACGCAGAAAGTCGGGATCTGCAAATTGTGATTTAGGCATATTATATTGTTTTTATTATTTGACAGAGAAAACAGCTTCTTTGATGATTTCGCTCACAGTGGGGTGAGGATAGATTATCTGCTTGAGCTCCTCTACGGTCATCTCCATTTCGATGGCCATGCAGCAGCCGTAAAGCATTTCGCTGGAGGGATTGCCCATCATATGGACGCCCAGGATCTCGCCATGCTTTGCACCCACGAGAATCTTGCAGAAGCCCTCGCCTCCCTCATTCTCGGCAACGAAGCGGCCTGCATAAGCCATCGGGAGGTTGATTATCTTGAACTCCTTGCCCGCAGCCTTGGCCTGTGCCTCGGTGAGGCCCACGCTGGCAACTTCGGGATTGGTGTAGACCACGCTGGGGATGGCGTCAGTGCGCATGCGGTCGTTGCCGCCCGTAAGATTGTTCACCACGATCTCGCCCTGGCGGTTGGCTACGTGTGCCAGCATCGGATAGCCGCTAACGCAGTCGCCGGCAGCGAATACGTTGGGGATATTGGTGCGCATCTTGTCGTCTACCTTGATGCCGCGCTCGGCCTCTACGCCGATGTTCTCCAGGCCGATGCCCTTGATATTGGCGCGACGGCCCACCGATACCAGTATCTTGTCTCCGGAAACGCGGTTTACCTTGCCGTCCGGAGTCTCATAAACAACGGTGTTGCCCTCGATTGCGGTAACCTTGCAGCTGAGGCAGAACTCGATGCCGCGCTTTGCATATATCTTCTGAAGTGAAGAGCTGATCTCGTCGTCCAGAGGACCCAGGATCTTGGGAAGCATCTCCACTACGGTGACCTTGGTGCCGATGGTGTTGAAGAACGCTGCGAACTCCATACCGATAACACCGCCGCCGATAACCACCAGTTCCTTGGGTTGCTCTTTGAGCGCAAGGATCTCGCGGTTGGTAACGATAACGTCACCGGCCTCTTTCAGACCGGGAATCGGGGGAACGGCAGCCTCGCTGCCGCTGCATATCAGCAGGTTGGCAGCCAGATACTTCTCGCCGTTGCAGACAATGGTGATGCCCTCCGCGCTGCGGCCTTCTATTACAGCCTCGCCCTTGACGACGGTCACCTTGTTTGCACGCATGGCGGCACCTACGCCACCCACGAGCTTCTTGACAACCTTGTCCTTGCGGGCAACCACCTTGGCAAAGTCGCACTCAGCGCCCTTGACATTCACGCCGTACACGTCACCGTGCTGTGCGTAGTTGAACACTTTAGCGCTGTAAAGCAGCGTCTTGGTGGGGATGCAGCCCTCATTGAGGCACACGCCGCCAAGTTCTCTCTTTTCAAAAAGGGTTACAGAAAGGCCCTTGGCCCCTGCCCTTTCCGCTGCGACATAGCCCGCAGGGCCGCCGCCGATAATAGCAAGATCGATCATGGATATTTCGTTTAAATTATTTCCTGTTAGAACTCTACTTCCAGAGTCTCTATCTCTGTAGCGATTTGTTTCAAGAACCTCGTAGCCTCGCCGCCGTCGATGCTGCGATGGTCATAAGTCAGCGAAAGGCCGATGTGAGGCACGAACGCATAGACTCCGCCGCCCAGGTCCTTGGGACGCGGCACGATGGTGTTCACGCCAAGAATGGCGCTCTGCGGCAGGTTGATAATCGGGGTGAATATCTCCACGCCATAGTTGCCGAGATTTGAAACTGTGAATGTCGCAGCCTCCGGGCTGAGGATATCGGGGCTGATGCTGCCCTTCTTGCAGGCATCGGCAACGGCCTTGAGCTGACGCGACAGTCCGGTGATTGAAAGGTCGTCGGCATTCTTGACGCAAGGAACCATCAGGCCGCGCTCGGTATCGACCGCAAGACCCAGGTGAACCTTGTTGAAATATTTGATGCTGTCGCCCAGGAAATGGGTGTTGACATTCGGGAACTTCTTGAGGGCGCGGATAACCGCCATGCAGATGAAGTCGTTCAGGGTGATGTTGACATCCAGCTTGCCCTCTTCCAGAAGCTTCTTGGCCTGCTTGCGAAGAGCCTGGATGCGGCGGGCATCGGCGCTCAGGTGGTGAGTCAGCTGAGCGGAATTCTGCAGGCTAGCCTGCATGCTCTTGGCAATCACCTTGCGGATGTTGCTCAGTTTGCGGACCTCAAAGTCATCGCCACTCTCCAGTACGTCCTTGCCCTTGGCTGCGGGTGCGGCTGCGGCAGGAGCTGCGGCTGCCTTGCCAAGATCGCAGGCGCGGGCCATACCTGCCAGACCGCTGCCGGCTGCGGGAGCGATAGCTCCAGTCTCGGCGGCAACCTTGGCTGCCAGAGGAGTCTGACGGGCACCGGCGGCTGCGGCAGCCTCGATGTCACGCTCAATGATTCGTCCTTCGGGGCCGGTTGCAACCACGTATGCCAGATTGACGTTGAGTTTCTGTGCCAGAGCTTTTGCGCGAGGGCTGATGGCGCGCTTGCCCTCCACAGCTACTGCGGGTGCACTCTCGTGAACGGTGATTTCCGGAGCCTGGACCGCTGCTGCCTTAACCTCGGGAGCAGCAGCTGCAGCGGGTGCCTCGGCGGCAGGTGCGCCAGCCAACAGGTCGTCTATATTCTCGCCTTCCTGGCCAATCACCATAACATTTTCCAATACGGGTATCTCGTCGCCTTCGTTGTAAAATACCGCAAGCACGGTGCCCTCTACCTTGGATTCCTCTTCAAAAGAGGCCTTGTCGGTCTCGTATGCAAAGAGGATATCGCCAACGGCCACCTTGTCTCCCTTGTTCTTTCTGATTTCGGTAAGAATGCAACTTTCTACAGATTGCCCTTGCTTGGGCATAATTACAACAGAAGCCATAATTTGTTATCTAAGAGATTATTATTTGGAAATTAATCGATTATTCATTAAATTAACGCACAAAGGTATAAAATTTATATGGTAGGTGTAACAGAACCTTTCGAAATATTTTATTTTTGTATGTGCAACGTAAATCGGTAAACTTATACAATATGACAATCTCAAGACGTTCATTTATCAAGACCGGCGCCGCAGGGGCGCTGATGCTCACAGCGGGCGGCCTTGACGCCGCCGCTTCGGCATGCATTTCTCCAAAGAAAAAGGCTGCCAAAACGGAGGACAAATTCCACCTCGGCGCAGCCGGATACACTTTTGTCAAGTTTGACCTTGACACCGCGCTCAAGACCCTTCAGAGGGCCGATGTCCACTATCTCTGTATCAAGGACTTCCACCTCCCGCTCAATGCCACGGACGACCAAATCGCTGCCTTCCACGCAAAGTGCGCCTCATACGGCGTCACCGGCTATGGAGTCGGGCCCATCTATATGGAGACCGAGGCCGAGGCCGACCGCGCATTCGCATATGCCCGCCGCGTCGGCGTAAAGGTTCTTGTAGGTGTTCCCAGCTATGAGATTCTCCCCTACGTTGATAAGAAATTGGAGGAATATCCGGAGATTAAATATGCCATCCACCTCCATGGCCCGGACATCAACATTTTCCAGACCGCCAGCGTCATCTGGGACAAGGTCAAGGATCTTAACCCGCGACTGGGCATGTGCCTGGACGTCGGACACGACCTGCGTGGCGGCGCCGACCCCGTAGAGGACCTCAAGAAATATCACACCCGCGTCTTCGACATGCACTTCAAAGACGAATCAGAGGCATCCAAGGCGGGCTGGTGCGTAGAAATCGGCCGCGGCAAGATAGACTTCCCCGCCCTGGTCAGGATGATGCGCAAGGTAGGCTACAGCGGCGTCTGCTCACTGGAATACGAGAAGGATATGGACGACCCGTTCATGGGCATCGCCGAATCCTTCGGCTACCTGAAAGCAGTTATCGCAAATTCATAAATCTAGTAAGCCCGTCGCTAGGGCTACAAAAAATGCTTCGCTCCGGGCCAGGGAGAACATAGAACCCCTGTTCCCTGCGCGAAGCTTTTTTTACGCTTATCGCGACGGACTTAAGCTATGTGCTTAGAAATTCTCTGCGCAGATCTCAAAGAATGCCTGGGGATGGTTGCAGGCGGGGCATACTTCGGGAGCGGCGGTACCAACTACGATGTGCCCGCAGTTGCGGCATTCCCATACCTTTACCTCGCTCTTCTCGAACACCTTTGCAGTCTCCACATTCTTGAGCAGAGCGCGGTAGCGCTCTTCGTGATGCTTCTCGATTGCGCCAATCAAGCGGAACTTCTTGGCCAGCTCGGGGAAACCCTCTGCATCTGCCGTTTTGGCAAACTCGGCATACATGTCGGTCCATTCGTAGTTCTCGCCCTCGGCGGCTGCCAGCAGGTTGGCGGCGGTGTCGCCGATTCCATTCAGCTCCTTGAACCAGAGTTTAGCGTGCTCCTTTTCATTGTCTGCGGTCTTCAAGAACAGCGCTGAAATCTGCTCAAAGCCTTGTTTCTTTGCCACAGAAGCAAAGTAAGTGTATTTGTTGCGTGCCTGCGACTCGCCGGCAAAAGCGGCCTCCAGATTCTTCTCTGTCTGAGTGCCTTTGTACTTGTTTTCCATGTGGTATGATTTTTATAGTGATTTTGTTCCAAATATATTAAAAAAACGTTACATTTGAATAATTTACATAAAAACACATCAACAATGAAACGACTTTTCCGCACACTGACTCTTTCGCTGGCGGCTGCAGCATTCCTTTGTGCCTGCGGCCCTAACGTAGAGCAATCAGACCAATATCAGTCCCTCCTTAACAGGGTTGACTCCCTGCAGAAGGTTAACAAGCAGCTAAAAACCAACTATAACGAGACTCTGGACCTGCTCAACGAGATCGAGAGCGGCTTCTCAGACCTGTCAGAGGCCGAACACAACCTGGTAGCCCTCTCTATCGAGAATCAGGGTGACACGGTTTCCCGCCGCGACCAGTTGCTCAACGAGGTCGATCGCGTCAAGAACAAAATCGCAGACCAGCAGAACAGGATCGACAACCTGCAAAAGCAGCTTTCCAGCAGCAATGCAAAGAACAAGACTCTCGCAGCCACCATCAACCGCCTACAGGGCGAACTTGACCATAAGACAGCCGTCATCGCAGATCTTCAGAAGACAATCAGCGGCCAGAAAGAAGAGATCGGCAAACTTACCGGTACAGTCGCAGGACTTGAAAAGGATGTCGCAGGCCTCAAAGAGCAGTCCGCAAATCAGCAGGCTACCATCAAACAGCAGGACCGCGATTTCAACACCGTCAGCTATATCTGCGGCACCGAGGCCGAACTTATCGAATGGGGCCTCTTCGAGAAGAGCGGCCTGTTCGATCCCGGCCATCTGCTCGATTTAAGCAACACCGCCGCCGACTTCAAGAGCTTTGACCGCCGCCGCGTCAAATCCATTCCCACCAACGGCAAGAAGATCAAACTCCTCACCAATCATCCCGGCAACAGCTACGCAATTGTCCAGGAAGAGGACGGCACCGAGAGCATCATGATCAACGACGTCGACAACTTCTGGAGCATCTCCCGCTTCCTGGTAGTCAGAGTCAAGAGGTAATTATGTTTGCCGGTATCAATTTGATTACTAACTTTGCATAAACACCCGAAAGGGGCTGTCTTTCGCAAAATTTCAACAGCCCCACGGATAGTTGGTTAACGTATTACTACGATAATCACTATCCTAAAAAATAGGAGTTTAATCATAAACTGATTAAAAAGGAGGTTTTCGGGTACCTTCCCATTAGGGGTCGGCTTGCCGGCTCCTTTTGTTTTGCACTCTTATTTCTTTTTTCAGGTGTAAGCTAGAGCAGACATTTATGTCGACAGCAAATATATACCCTGCCCTATCTCAAAAACGAGACATTTTCTCAAATCTTTCGGAATTGAGAGCCTAAAACAGAAAAAGTTATTCTAAAAACGAAGCGATTATTTCAGAAAGTGGCCCGCTCGGCGCAGATGCCTGCGATTACAAGTGTCTCGGGCAATAATCTGCCCACCGACACTCGTAATCTACGGACAATATCTGCCCCTTCGCTCCTCTTACCCCGGTCCCGCCAAAGCGCTGGTCACGTTTAATAAGGAGAGAGCTACCTACGGCGTAATCGTGACCGACCTACTTCCTAAAGTCTTTGGCGCATCCACTGCCGCTAGGACGGCACGTGTCGCAGAATGACAGTAGGCGCTTTGGTGGGACGAGTTTATTGGGAGCGACCAGACACAGAATGAAAGAATCGTTCATTCTTTTCATTCTGTGGGAAGATTTCCAGTAAAACTGCGGGGATTGATGACGTAGGATTGAAAAAACCAGCCATTATTTCATTCTGCATCGGCCCTTTGGATAGAACGAAGCAGAGAAACCGAAGACCCCAGCACCAAACGGATGGTGCCGTAGGGTTTATTTACTATCTTTGGGAAGTCAACCTGCCAAATCAATTAAAATGAACTATACACATCACTAATAATCCTTTTTGACTATGACCTCCGATATTGACCAGAATAAACTGATTGTAGCAATTGACTGGATTAATAAACTTGCTAACGGGATGAATCCCATTGACGGTAGGGTTCTTCCTGATAGCGACATTGTTAATAACGTTCATGTCTCACGCTGCCTATTCTACGTATCCAGTTTGCTTGAAGGTGTGGGAAAAAAGTCCTCCCAGCGGAAGCTGCATGAATTGAAATTCCAGCTCACCCCGGAAATTGCGTCAAAGGTCTTTATCGCAGAAAGGACAGGAATTGCTATGTTCGTCAAGGAGATCAACAAGGTGATTCCTGAAAATATGCAGCCTCTTGCCGCATCAAAGGTCACCCAGTGGCTGGTATCGGTAGGGTATCTGGTAGAGCAGCAAAGCAGCGACGGCCGCAAATACAAGGCACCGACAGAACTCGGAACATCCATCGGGCTCACATCTGCATGGAGAGATGGCTCACAGGGACAGTATCTTGCTATATCCTATGATGCCAACGCGCAGCACTTTATCCTTGAGAATCTTTTCAAGCTATAGCTCGATTTCTCCTTGCTTTAGCAAATTTTTATAGTACGTCAGGTTGATTTTGCGGTTGCAGCCGCTCTTATCAGCCTTATAGTTCGTGCAGCCGAGGAAGGGGGTGCGGTCCTTTGTCCTGACAATCAGATAGCCGTCCTTGCAGCAGTCGCACTTGAGGATAGGAAGGATGCCGCCGGAGAGGTCGTTGGTCATGAAATCACAGATTTCCGGCTCATTGGTACATATCCAGAGGCGTAGACCGAGGTCTTTCTTATGCTTGTACTGGAGCGGGTAGCCACAAATCGGGCAGCGCTTAATCATAGAGATGTCGGGAGAATCGGTCTTGGAGATGTCCAGTTCTCCGTTCACGCAAACCTTATCGTATTCCTGGACCAGTTCTGCTACGAAGCGTGACGGGCGCTGCTGAGGCACTGCTATGTAGACTCTATTCTTGGTGCGGGTCATCGCCACATAGAATAGGCGTCGCTCCTCTGCATACTCAATGGTGCGGTCCTCGCGGATGACCAGTTTCATTACCGGATCGTCTTCAATCTTGGACGGGAAGCCATAGACGGCGTTCACTGCGTTGATGATGATGACGTTGTCATAGCCAA
>JAFZBQ010000019.1 GCA_017561665.1 Bacteroidales bacterium
AAGACCTGATACTGTTTTCGCTGGCCGGCGGCGTCTGGTGGGTGATACTCTTCTCCCGCTGGATTCTTTCTGCCGTTATCGTATGGATTGCCCGCGGCGTGCTGGCGCTTAAGAAAGCTTAGCGACAAGTTCCTCAGGAGTGGTGCAGGCGGACAGATGGTCCATATCACAGCCGTCCATAAATCCTTCATCGATCATTTTGGCGAACTGGGCCAGAAGGCCGTCGTAATAGCCGTCGGTGTTCAAGATGAGCGCCGGCTTTGTGTGATAGCCCAGCTGCCATTCCTCCATCCAGCTGAAGGCCTCGGTCATCGTGCCGAAGCTGCCGGGCAGGAAGACCATTGCGTCGGCAAGATTCTCCATAGTGGCAATACGCTCTGCGATGTCCTCTACGAATATGGTTTCCGTGAGGGAGACGCCTTCCGGACCTACGTCGATGCCCGCGTCGGCATTGTCTTTCTTCCCCTTGAAGCCGGCGGGAAAAACGCCGATAATCTCGCCTCCGGATGCGGCCGCGCCGTCGGCCAGCGCCTTCATGGTGCCCACCGACGCTCCGCCGTAAACTATCCGGATGCCGTTTTCTGCCAGCAATTGTCCCAGCCGATAGGCATTTTCAACATACTTTCTCCCGGCCCCCGTCCTGGACCCGAGATACACCGCCACGGTTTTAATCTTAGTCATAATTCAAAGATACATAATAATCACGTGCCAACCCATTTTTCGCGGCGGCGGGGGATGCCTATTTGAGGTTGTTGCAGGGTACATACGCGGACGCCGCGGGGCAAAATCGCCTCGCGGCGTCCGAATATCGCGAATAAAGTGCTGTCTGTGGCCGATTGATGTCCGCCGCGAATGTCGGGTAATACTAAATCATTCCGCAGACTGACAAGTAACCGGGTGTATTCTGGAGACTCTGACAGAGTTCCCTGTCTAGTTGATTCTTCGGAAGGACATGGAAACCTCCTTGGGCGATGCGAAGTCGTAAAGGGTAAAGAAATCGTCTTCCCAGAAATGATAGATCCATGAGCCGCTTGAGTGAATGGCAAAATAGTCCGGGCCGATGCCCTTGATATCCGAGTACAAGTAGGAAATAGCGCCACTTGTCGCCTTGTAAGTGCCGCTAGCAACACATTCACAGCATATTTCGGTGAATGTGCCATCTTCGCGGAATTCCATTGTCTTATAGAAGCCTGCGTCGGTTGCATCCAAGGCGGTGAAGACTCCTTTGTCTTTAATTCCGCCGGAAACCATACCCCATTCCCCGACAATGGAACGTTCCGGTCCAGTGAAATCGCTGCAAGATGAACAAACCAGGTAGGTAATGATAATGGCAAATGCCACCAAACTGTATCTGTGTTGCATAATAATGGTGTTAACAGGATATCTAAAAACAAAGATAAAGCCTTTCTTAAATTATATCAACCTCTTGACCTCGTCGTAGACCAAGCCGCAGAGACGGGCAATCTGCTTCAGGGAGCTGTTGTAGCGGGAACGGAGGGTGCGGGCGAGGGCGAGCCGCTGGCGGGTATCTAGCCCTTTGATGCTGCCCGCGCCGAACAGTTCGCGACACAAGTCGTTCTTGTGCTGACGCATCTCCTGCATAGGAATGGACAGATGTGACAGTATCCCGCCCCGCGAGTCGACATCCTCGTCCCGTGTGCGACACTGAAAGAAGTGAAGGCTTTTGCAGGTCCAGAATAACCTCTCGACAAGTTCATAAGCGACGTACTCTCCCGGAAACACCAAATTGCCTATCATCTTTGCATTGAAAGCTTTTTGGTTCCTGGTACGCAGGGCCCGTTGACTTTCCTTGACAGTCTTATGGGAATTATGTACATCGGCCAGGCAGGCGTTTGCCCACATCGGGGAAGACCAATAACCCGGCTTCTGAAAGTACAGCGCGCCGCTAGACCAGGGGTAAGACATTGCGTTGAAGGGGATCCCTCCCACCGGGGCGTTATTGATGGTGTAACAGATGACAGTCTTCAGGTATCTGTCAGTGTCAACGACCTGATGATGTATAGGCACTCCATCCAACTTGTGTGATTCGCCGTGGTGTTGGGAGATATACCAGGAAGTGCGCCTGATGTAGTCGTGCATAAACTTGTTGCACTCGTCAAGCTCTCCGTAAAGCACAAAGTGAATATGGGTGTCCATCAAGGAGAATGCAAGTATCACCACCTTGAATTGAAGGACCGATACGTAGATGCGGTTCATCCCCGCCACGAAATCGTCTTCGTCGTAGAACATGGCATCTACGGCGTTACCGTCGGTTGAGAAGTGCCAGCATTTACGAACCGGTTTGTCCTCTCCTTTAACGAATTGAATGTTGAGCCCGAGATTCGAAATGATCTCTGCGAGCAGTTTTGGATTAATCGTCATCTTCATATCCAGCGCCTCTAGTGGCTGCTCTATACGCGAAGGTATCAAATCGAACCCGTATTGCAAACAATTTTCACGAAAAAAAGCCAACCCAATTATTACGGCGGCGGGGGATGCTTGCGTGGGGTAACTGCAGGGCATATGCGTGGACGCCGTGAGGCGATTTGGCCCCGCGGCGGCCGCTCATCGTCCCTGAATGCACCGCTGGCCCATCTGTCTGGCCGCCGCGAATTTCGGGTTGACGAAGGAACGGCATAATTGAGTATATTTGCATAATATGAAACACATTGGAATAGATATCGGGACGAGCAGTATTTGCGGAGTGGTGTATGACGAATCCACCGGACAGGTGCGCTCTGTGACAAAGGCGAATGACGCGGCAATCGGCGCAGGGCAGGGTGAAGATATCCCAGCCTGGGCTTTCCGGCAGGATGCCAGCCGAATACTGCAGGTAGTCAGGCAGTTACTTGACGAATTGATGGAGCCGGGAGTGGCATCTATCGGCTTTTCCGGGCAGATGCACGGGATGCTTTATACGGACGCAGCCGGCAACCCCGTCAGTCCGCTGTATACCTGGCAGGACGGCAGTGCGGCACAGCCTTTCAAGGAAGGCAAGAGTTACGCGCAGTGGCTCACCACTCAAACAGGCTACGAAACCGCAACCGGCTATGGCCTGGCGACCCATTTCTATAACCTTAAGACCGGGAATGTCCCGGCACGAGCCGTCAAGCTCTGTACGGTGATGGACTTTGCGGCGATGAGCCTCTGCGGCAAGACCAAGCCGCTATGCGAACCCTCCAACGCCGCCAGCCTGGGCTTCTTTGACAGGCAGAAGTTGCAATTCGACGGCAAGGCGCTGGCAAAAGTCGGTATTGACACAACAATTCTCCCCGAAGTATGCCCCGCCGGCACCGAAGTCGGAAGCTACCGGGGCATCCCCGTTTATGTCCCCATCGGCGACAACCAGGCGGCATTCCTTGGCTCGGTGCAGGACAAGACCACAGAAGTTCACGTGACCATCGGCACCAGCAGCCAGATATCGGTGTTTACGAAAGATTATGTTGAGGTTCCTCCGTTGGACACCCGCCCGCTGCCCGGCGGCGGATATATCCTGGTGGGCGCGGCCCTCTGCGGCGGCTGCTCGCTGGCGCTGCTCAAGGACTTTTACAAGCAGGTCATAACGCAATTTACCGGCACAACAATAAGCGACGCCGTACTCTACGACAAAATGAGCGGCACCGCTGCATCCCAGACCGACGGAATAACCGTCCGCACCACCTTCGAAGGCACCCGCAGGGACGCAACCCTCCGCGGTCAGATCTCCGGCATAGACTTGCGCAACCTGACCCCGGATCGCCTCACGACGGCCTTCATGAAGGGTATCTGCCAGGAATTGAAAGACTTCTACGACCTGCTTCCGGAATCGATCAAGAAGTACAGAACGGCAATCACCGGTTCCGGCAATGCACTAAGAAAGAATCCCCTGCTGAAGAAGATTCTTTCTGAAACATTTGGCCTGCCCGTAGTGCTGACCTCACACGAAGAGGAGGCTGCCCTGGGCGCCGCTATTGCTTACAAGGCATAAGGCGGACGTTCTTTATGGCGAAACCGCTGGCACTCAGCCCCAGACTGTCCACAACCAGGCCGGGACGGTGGGTTATCATTGTGCGCTGGCCTGCAATCTCCACGTCCACCAGCGATCCGCCCCACTTGGGCTCGCCCCGCACAACAACCCGCACGGTGAAGGCAGAATCCAGTCCCTGGATATTCTCTATGGCGTAGTTGCCTGCATAGTGGGGAGCACCCCCTTCTCGAATGGATTTCTGCTGCGAGCCGTCGTTGGAGAACTGAGCCCTGGCCGTGGCTGCATCCAGATCCCAAAGGCAGGAGCGTTCCCCGGTGCCCAGACATAGCGACAACTTACCGTCAGAGGCGGGTTCTACATCAAAAGTAAGTAAGAACGAGCGGCAAAGGGTCTGGGCCCCCAGCCCGTTATCGCCGACAGTCCGCTCCAGCAACCGGCCGCGAGAAGTGAGCGGCATCATCTCTGGCATGAACTTCGAGCCGATGGTGCCGTCGGGGTACTGAAGTAGTTCGCGTACCACCAGCGGGCCGCCCCAGTGGCCGTTTACCATTACCCAGCCCGCCATCAGATAGCGGCCGTCGCCGATCTGCGTGATGCTGGGCACGCACAGGCCGTCGTAGAGGTCAAGCCCTTTTGCCACAACGTCTTCATAGTCTTCAATGGGCGCCGACACGGGCTTCTTCCACATATTGGTAAAGCCGCCAACAATGTACTGCCAGTCGTTCCAGGTAAAGATGAAGGTGCAGTCGCCTCCGGGAGGGAAATCCTCGCTGATGCAACTCCACGGGCCGCGCAGGTCATCGGAAGTCCAGGTGCCGCGTGAGGCGTAGTTGGCAAGCATGCACAGCCGGCCGTCGGGGTCGGTATAGATTGTAGGGTTTTCTGAAGGATGAAGTATGATGCGCGATTTTTCAAAATCGCTGACGCCGTCGCGGCTCACGCTGAAGGTGGTGCCGGAAGGGTAGAAGCCCTCTTCCAATGCGTCGAAGGGGATGACTTCGCTGCAGCCGAACTCCTTGATATGCTCCCACTCGCGCGGCGAGGCCGTCTGCTCGTAGGGATACAGGCGGGAGGTGTGCATTCCGTAGCTTATCATAAGCGAATCGTGCCAGGTGAACGGAGCTCCGGTGCCCATGGTCTCCCACTGATGCTCTATCGGAGTGGCTGCCTCGTGCTCTGTCCAATGCTTGAAATCGGCGGTGGATAGATGCTCGAAATAGTGCCCTCCGCGACCGAACTTGCCCTGATGGCCGCGCCTGTCAAGGAGATAGAATACATGATAACGACCATTGTACCAGATGGTTGCTACATCGCCGACCCAGGAGTTGTGGCCGCGCGGGTTGAAGTACTGCGCCTCTTTATATTCTTTAGCGGAAGCCGGCAGTTCGCGGGCTTCCAGGCAGGGCGAATACAGGCTGCTTGCGCCCACATACCGGTTGTCGAAGACCAGCGCAGCACCGGCCTCGGGCCTCGGATAGCCGAACGCGTAGTCGCGGTCTACCAGATGCCCGTCAATATACATTTCCCAGGCGACGCCGGTGAACTGAAGCACCATCTTGTGCGCGCCCCATGGCTCCGGGAGCAGCCCCAGAGGCACTCCGACAGTCATGTCGCTCGCCCCCTCCGGCGGATACAGCGTCAACGCAGCCTCCAGCACCGGAACACGGCCGTCCGGCATTGGCCCGGCAGGATAGTTCTGCTTTGCGATGTCGGCGGGGTCGTGATGGCGAAGTTTTACCGACAGCACGCCGGGGATGCTCATTATCTCGGCGTCGGCGAGAAAATCGGCCAGGGTTATGTCGGAGACGATGGTGAATCCGCCTTCGGCGTCGATGGAATCGGCAGTCGCCGCCGACGTGTCAAAAGCGAATTCGTTGCTGCGCAACAATACCATGCTGCCGCTCTGGCAGGACGACAGTATAATCGCAAAAAGAATGGAAAAAAGTAGCAGTTGACGTTTCATCCTATGAAAAATGTATGATTGTTGCGTAAAGGTAATCATTTGATTAAATTTGTAATCTATGAAATACATCAAAACAGATATAGAAGGCCCCGTAATCATCGAGCCCAGAGTGTTCGGCGACGAGAGGGGCTATTTCTTTGAAAGTTTCCGTGAAGAGGATTTCAAGGCCAATGTCGCCGACGTCGATTTTGTGCAGGACAACGAGTCGTGGTCGCAGCGTCGCGGCGTGCTCCGCGGGCTCCATTTCCAGAAAGGCGACACCGCTCAGGCCAAGCTGGTGCGGGTGGTCCGTGGCCGCGTACAGGACGTTGCAGTGGACATCCGAGAGGGTTCTCCCACTTTCGGCAAGTATATTTCGGTGATACTGGATTCCGAATCGCACCGGATGCTCTATATCCCGCGCGGTTTTGCCCACGGCTATGCCGTGCTGGAAGATGACACCGTGTTCCAATACAAGTGCGACAGTTATTACGCCCCCGGCCACGAGGGCTCCTACCGCTGGAACGACCCCGCCTTCGGCATCGAGTGGATGCTGGCTCCCGAAGAGATCATACTCTCGGCAAAAGATGCCGCGGCCCCGTTTTTAAACGACTGATATGTACAGGGCGCTCGCCTGGCTTATAGCCGCTCCGCTGTATCTGTCCTCGCTGCTTCCGCTGCGGGTGCACTACTTTTTCGGGCGGATCATAACCTGGCTGTTGCGCGGCGTGTTCAAATATCGCCGCCAGGTGATAGAAACCAACCTCAAGGGCGCTTTCCCGAAAGAAGATGATGTCACCCGCCGCGGGATCGCCCGCGACTATTACCGACACCTGGGCGAGGTCATTGTGGAAATCGTGTGGTCCATGACCCGCAGTGGCCGCCATATCCGCCGCAAGGGCTTTTATACCGTCGATCCGGAGGGAGAAAAGATTCTGAACGAGGCCTTCGCGGCTCACGCGCCGCTGGTGGTGCTGCTCTCGCACACCGGCAACTGGGAGATAGCCAGCGATTTGACCGCCTATATGAGCAACCCCGCCTTCAGTCCGGAAGATATGACGGTGGCCTACCAGACGCTGCACAGTCCGTTGTCGGAACAACTCTTCCGGGTGCTTCGCCACCACCGCCTCAAAACCCCGGACAGCCTGGTGCCTTCTCACAAGATCCTCCGCCTGATGCTGGAGCGCCGCAGCGAGCCGCGGGTATATTTCTTCATTGCTGACCAGTATCCCTACGGCGGTGTATCTCAGACAAATACCTTCTTCGGCCTGAAGACCGAATGGTTCACCGGCGGCGAGGCCATCGCCCGAAAACTGCATATGCCGGTGCTATATATTTACCTGGACCGCGAAAGAAGAGGCAAATATGTCGTGAAAATTTCGCAAATTTGTCCTGATGCTTCGCAGACAGAAGCGGGTTTTGTGACCGATACCTACGCCGCGCTGCTGGAAAAGGACCTCTCCGCCCGCAAGGAAAACTGGCTTTGGAGCCATCGCCGCTGGAAAAACCTGTGGCCCTACAATTGTAAGGAAGAAAAGAAATAAATATTCATAATATGAAGACTACTCTCAAGATTATGCTTGCGGCCGTGCTGATTCTGGCCGCCCAGAGTGCCCCGGCACAGATTTTAAAGGCGGGCAAAAGCGCCCCTTCCGGGAGCGTGGTATATTCGCTGCCGGTTACATCCATCACTTTCTGTGTGGATGCCGTCCGGGAAGATTTCATAGCCGGCCCCTACGCCTCCTACGCCAAAAAGTATATGGGCAGCGAGGCCAAGACGGCAAACGAGGTCAATTATTATTTGAAATCGATAAAACTGGTGCCCTACCTTGAGGCCGATCCTGCCGTGCGCTACGCAGTCAACCTCAAGGGCAAGGCCGCCGACTTCCTCACGCTCTGCTCGCAGGGCCTGGTGGTGGCATCCGACAGCTACACCGGCAAAGAGGAGATGTGGCGCTTCCCCTCGCTGGCAGGAAACGACCGTTTTGCCGGCAAGGATGCACAGGACAACCTCTCCACCGCTACCACAACCCTCTACAAGAGCGTAAAGACCGCCAACGGATATGAGAAGGTGGCCGTATCGCAGAGCCAGGTAGTGGAGAAATCGGCAGAAAAGAAGGCCGCCGAAACCGCAGCCACCATCTTCAAGCTCCGCAGTATGCGGATGGCCATCGTCACCGGTGACACCGACGCCACCTACAGCGGCGAGGCTATGGATGCGGCAATAAAAGAGCTGCTCAGGATGGAAGAAGAGTATATGAGCCTGTTCTACGGCACAACCGTAGAGACCGTGCAGACCATGAACTTTGACGTAGTGCCCCAGGCCGACCGCAAAGAGCAGAAGTATGTGGCATTCCGTCTCTCCGACACAGAGGGACTGCTGCCACCCAGCGACCTTTCCGGCCGCCCGATAGTCCTGGATCTTGAACTGGACGAATTGGTGGCGATTTCTGAAAGCCGCGGCGACGGCATCTTCTACCGCATTCCCCGCACCGCCACTGCACGCGTCATGGACGGCGCCAATATGCTGCTGCAGACCCGCATTCCCATTTATCAGCTGGGACAAACCCTGACTTTCCCGATCAAATAACACAGATATATGAGCATAGCTAATTTGAAACCGGAGCGCGTCTGGAAAAACTTTTATGCGCTCACACAGATTCCCCGTCCCAGCAAAAAAGAGCTCAAGGCGGTGGAATTCGCCGAGAAATTCGGTCGCAGCCTGGGTCTGGAGACCTATCGCGACAAATTGGGCAACATAATAATCCGCAAACCCGCCACCCCGGGAATGGAAGACCGCAAGGGCATCATTCTGCAGGGCCATCTGGATATGGTGCCGCAGAACAATGCCGACACTCCCCACGACTGGGAGAAGGATCCCGTGGAGGCTTATGAATATGAGATTGACGGGCAGAAGTGGGTCAAGGCCCGCGGCACTACCCTTGGCGCCGACGACGGTATGGGAGTGGCCACCGCGATGGCCATCCTGGAGGCCAAGGACCTCAAACACGGCCCCATCGAGGCACTGTTCACAATAGACGAAGAGACCGGCATGACCGGCGCTTTCGGCCTGGAAAAAGGTAAACTGAAAGGCCAGATACTGCTGAATCTCGACTCTGAGACTGAAGGCGAGATTTATGTCGGCTGCGCCGGCGGTCTGGACGCCAAGTTCAGCTTCCCTTATCGCACCGAGGCTGCGCCGGAAGGCTATAAGTTCTTCCGTATCACCGTCAAAGGTATGCGCGGCGGCCACTCCGGTATGGAGATTAACGAGGGTCGCGGTAACGCCAACAAGACTATGGCCCGCACCCTGCTGCCTATACTTCGCGATATGGACGGCCGTCTGGCAAGCATCGCCGGCGGAAACCTGCGCAACGCCATCCCGCGCGAGGCGGAGGCCGTCGTGGCCGTGCCCGCAGCAAAGGCTTCTGCATTGAAGAAACTGGTGGCAGCCACTTTCGAGGAAGTCAAGGCAGAGATCGGCAGCATAGATCCCGCCGTGGATATGTTTGTGAAAGCCTGCCCGGCAGAGCGCGTGATGCGCGGCACAGTGGCCCTGAGAATGGTCAAGGCTGTGCTCGCGTGCCCCAACAACGTGGTCCGTATGAGCGCTGACGTGCCCGGCCTGGTGGAGACCTCCACCAACCTGGCAATCGTCCGCAGCAATGGCCATGAAATCAACGTAGAGTGCCTGCTGCGCAGCAGCGTGGATTCTGCAAAGAACGACCTGGCCGAGAGTATGCGCGCAGTTATGGAGCTTGCCGGAGCCAAGGTAGAATATTCCGGCGGCTATTCCGGATGGGCTCCCGATATGAAGTCGCCCATCCTGGCCACTATGAAAAAGGTCTACAAGGATATGTACGGCAAGGAGCCGCTGGTTATGGCCATACACGCCGGCTTGGAGTGCGGCATCATCGGCGCCACCTACAAAGGCCTCGATATGGTCTCCATTGGCCCGACCCTGTGCTCGCCCCATTCCCCCGACGAGCGCGTCAACGTCGCCTCCGTAGGCAAGTTCTGGGACTTTGTGGTCAAGGTTCTGGAGAATGCTCCCAAGAAATAACTAATAACTTAAAATACTATGTTCAAAAATCAACCGAAAGGTTTGTTTGCCCTTGCGCTGGCCAATACCGGCGAGCGCTTCGGCTACTACACGATGATCGCCGTGTTCGCCCTGTTCCTGAGGGCCAACTTCGGCCTGTCGGCAAGTACCGCCGGCCTTATCTACAGTTCATTTTTGATGTTCGTGTACTTCTTCCCCCTGGTGGGAGGTATCCTTGCCGACAAGTTCGGCTTCGGTAAGATGGTCACCACCGGCATCATCGTGATGTTCCTGGGCTACCTGCTGCTCTCGGTTCCCCTGGGAAGCGGCACAGTGGCCCTTGTCGGAATGCTGGCGGCGCTGCTGCTGATCGGCTTCGGCACGGGTCTGTTCAAAGGTAACCTGCAGGTTATGGTAGGTGATTTGTACAATGATCCCCAGTACGCAGACAAGCGCGACTCCGGCTTCTCCCTGTTCTATATGGCCATCAACGTGGGCGCCCTGTTCGCTCCCACTGCAGCCATCAAGATACGTGAATGGGCCATGACGCTGGGATTTGACGGCAATTCGGCATATCACTTCTCGTTTGCCGTAGCCTGCGTCTCACTGATAGTTTCCATCATTATTTATTACGCATTCCGCAGCTGGTTCCGTCACGTAGAGGGCGGTCACGCAAAGGGAGAGAAGGCACAGGTTGTGGACACCCTCACCCCGGAGCAGACAAAGAAGCGCATGGTCGCCCTGTTCCTGGTGTTCGCCGTCGTAATCTTCTTCTGGATGAGTTTCCACCAGAACGGCCTCACCCTCACTTATTTTGCCGATGAGTTCACCCAGCGCAGCAGCGAGGGTATCGCCTCCATGCCGTTCAACGTATGGAACCTGGTGGCTGTAATCGCCATCGTGTACGCGCTGTTCTCCATATTCGACAAGGAAGCTACCTGCCGTGGCAAATTGATCGGCGTGGGCGTAGTTGCTGTCGCCTGCGCATTCCTCATCTGGCAATACAGCCGTCTGAGCGGCGCAATCGAAATCAGCGCTCCCATCTTCCAGCACTTCAATCCGTTCTATGTGGTTGCACTGACACCCGTGTCACTGGCAATCTTCGGCGCCCTCGCCAAGAAGGGCAAAGAGCCTTCGGCACCGCGCAAGATTGCCTACGGTATGCTTGTGGCCGCCGTTGCATTCGCCCTTATGGTGATTGCATCCATCGGCCTCAACACTCCCGAGACACAGGCAGCAGCCCGTGCCGCCGGAATGCCGGAGACGCTGGTATCGCCCTACTGGCTCATCACCGTTTATCTTGTGCTCACCTTCGGCGAGCTTCTCCTGAGCCCGATGGGTATCTCCTTCGTGTCCAAGGTCGCTCCGCCCAAGTACAAGGGTATGATGATGGGTATGTGGTTCGTGGCCACCGCGCTGGGCAACTTCCTGGTGCAGGTGGGCGGTCACCTCTGGGGCAATCTTCCCCTCTGGGTCGTATGGGCGGTATTCCTTGGCGTCTGCGTCGTATCGGCCATCTTTATGTTCATTATGATGAAGAAGCTGGAGGCTGCTACTGCCGACAGCTAGGATAATGGACGTCGCGATAGTCATACTTAACTGGAACGGCCGCGCCCTTTTGGAGCGGTTCGTTCCGGTTTTGCTCAATAACATTCCAAAAGACAATTGTTTTGTGGTGGTGGCCGACAACGCCTCCACCGACGATTCCCTGCCCTGGCTGCAGGCAAACTACCCCTCTGTGGAGGTTATCGCGCTGGAAGAGAATTACGGCTTTGCCGGCGGCTATAACAGGGCCCTGAAGATGATCGAGGCGGATTACTACATTCTGCTCAATTCCGACGTCGAGGTTTCGCCCGGCTGGATTGAGACCCTCACCGCCTTTATGGAAGACAATCCCGATGTCGGTATCTGCCAGCCAAAGATCCTTTCCCTGGCCCGTCGCGATTACTTTGAATATGCCGGGGCTGCCGGCGGATACATAGACCGGTTCGGCTATCCTTTCTGCCGCGGCCGCATCCTCTCCAATATAGAGAAGGATCGCGGGCAGTACGACGAACCGGAGCAGTGCTTCTGGGCCAGTGGCGCCTGCCTGATGGTGCGCAGTGACCTCTACCACTACCTGGGCGGCCTGGACGAGATGTTCTTTGCCCATATGGAAGAGATCGATTTCTGCTGGCGCGCCAAGTTGGCGGGTCATCAGGTGTGGGCAGTGCCGGAGGCGGTGGTCTATCACGTGGGCGGCGGAAGCCTGGACGCTGCAAGTCCCCGCAAACTCTATCTGAACTACCGCAACAGCCTGCTGATGCTGCAAAAGAATCTTCCCACCCACGAACGCCGCCGCGTTATGATTAAACGCGGCTTTATGGACTTCTGCGCCTCCCTGGCCTATCTTTTTACCGGCCGCTGGAGCTATTTCAAGGCTGTGTGGAAAGCCAAACGCGACTTCAGGAAGATGGCACCGGATGTAGAGGTATCGTCTTTCAGCGATGATGGCAACGATATAGGTCTCTACTACGGCAGCATCATCTGGCGGTATTTGCGATCGTTTGGCTATCTGACATTCGACAAGCTGCGGCTGTAACAAAAATGAGCGTCCGAAATTTCGGGCGCTCATTTTATGTTGTGCAGAAAGATTATTTCCAGCGGACGATCACGCAGTCGCCCTTATCCAGATAGTCGTCGATGCTATTACCCACATTCTCGATAGTTCCGTCGCGGTCGATGAGCTGAATCTCCTTCTTGAACTCCATGTGATAGTCAAAGCCGGCCACATAGCTGCGGTTGACCATCATCATGTATTTCCATTTGCCGTTCTCAAAGAAGGATACCACAGCCCCGTTCTCGTTGGTGTTTAGTCTGGTGAGCGGCTCGTGGTTGCCGGTAAGGGCATAAGTACCAACGGGCTGGCTGTCGGTGGGGCCGGTCTGGTAAACGCCTGTAACCTTCATTCCTACGAACACGCCTGCGCGCGCCTGGAGCTCTTCGTTCATAGCCTTGACCAAATCCCAGGTGTCGGTGCGGGTTCCGTCAACTTCTATGGGAGCGTCGTGGAAATCCCATGTGCCGGGAGTGGGGCACCAGTATGTGAAATACTGCAGGCACTGAGCGCCGTACGCCAGGTTGGTGTACATCTGCAGACGCAGGTGTGACATCTCGGGGATAGGGTAGGGCTGGTGCGATGTAGACAGGGCGAAAGCCCAGAAGGGCAGGTCGGCTTCCTCGCTGCATTCCTTGATGATCTCGAGATTCTGCCACCAGGTAGATACTATGCCTGTCTCACGGATAGGATAGAAGTCGAAAGATACCTGATTGGGTTTTACTGTGCGGATGGCCTCCTTTACGTGCTCTTTATAATCACCGCCGAGAGTCCCTTCATCAACGTAGTTGGGGAACAGGTTGAAGTAGATGGGGTGCTCGCTGTCGGCAGCGCGTACGCGGTCTGCCCATTCTGCCAGTGCAGGAAGGTCTGCATTTGTGGGTTCGTCACGCAGGAAATATCCGTACAGTGCCGGGGAATCCTTAACCTGACTGATGGTCTCTGCGGTGTTGGAATTGAGTTCTGCGCAGGTGAGCATGATTTTTACTCCTGCCTGCTCGCCAAATTCCAGAGCCTGCTGAGCTTCTGCCAGAGTGCTGGTGTGCGAGAAACTGATGTTGAATCCGCAATCCTTGAGCTCCTGATAGCGCTCTTCAGACGCCATTGCGGCGGGGATACTGTACCAGGCAAGTATCGGAAGTTCTGCCTCAGGTAGAACGGAGTCGTTCTCTTCTTCCTCCTCTTCTTCTTCACCGCTTCCATCAAGATTCTCTTTGTCGGAAATAGCAAAATTACGTACGTGGAAGCCGTTGTCCTCTACGGTAATCAAGTGGGGATTGGCGGCCTTCTCGTAGTCGATAATGCTGAAATCCAATTCTCTACCCTTGTATTTAAGGGAGGCGGTATAATCACCTACGGGAATCTGGCGGAAGTAGTAATAGCCGCTGCTCTTAGTGGTAAACGAGAAAGAATCGCTGTCAGATGTGAGTGTGACATCGATATCGGCGATTTCGTGATCGTGATAAAGCACAGATCCGTGAACCTCGCCGGGGCGGGGTGCCTGTTTACATGAAAACGCCGAAAATGCGGCAGAAAGAATGACGATGAATAGCAGAATCTTTTTCATACTGCAAACTTAACAAATTTTAGAATTCAATACCCATTGCCTCGCATATTTTGCGGGGAATATCGGTGTTGTCCATTTCGCCGGCAAACTTTTCGCTGCCGCAGCCGATTGCGTATACCGGTACCCGGTCGCCTGTGTGATTGCCGGCTGTCCAGCCTATGTGTGCCGCCTGGGACAGCTCTTCGCGGCTCATGTGACCGTCCATATAGTTGTCCACGGTGCTCTCTCCCTCCGGGGCGCACACCTCCTTGACCTTTGCCAGGTCGCAATGCTTGTTGCATGCGGGGCCTCCGGTCTCGTGGTCGGCTGTCACCACAATGAGGGTGTTCCTGGGGTGTTTGCGGTAGAACTCCTTGGCAACCTCAATGGCATCGCTCATATCTATGGTTTCGAAAATGAGACCGGGCACGTCGTTGCTGTGGGCTGCGAAATCTATCATGGATCCCTCCGCCATCATAAAGAAGCCCTTGCCTCCCTCCAGATGTCCGATGCCTCGCTCAACCATCTCCTTGAGGGAGATGTCATCAGGGTTGTCACGGGCAATGCGTTCCAGCCGGGTAGGGAGCTGCGTCATGGCGTGGGAGGAGTCCCTTTTCTGGAAGAAGACAATCTTTTCGGAGCCTTTCTTAGCTTCGAAATCGTCACGGCCGTAGGCGATTGCATAGCCGGCCGCCTCTGCCTTGGCATAGCAGGAAGGTTCATTCTCGTACGGGCGGTTGAAATCGCCGCCGGCAAAATATTCAAAGCCGGAATCGGCCAGGCGGCTGCCAATCTCATAATAGTAACCGCGGTGCAGGCTGCGCCCGTAGAAAGAGGCGGGGGTGGCGTGGTCGATGCACACGGTGGCGGTTATGCCCACCTTGTAGCCGGCGTCGTGGATTTTATAGGCGATGCCCACCAGAGTGTCCCCTTCGGGACCGATGCAGATACTGTCGTTGTTCACCTTCTCACCGGTAGAGAGGGCGCTGCCGCCGGCGGCGGAGTCGGTCACCTGGGCGTTGGCAGAAAAGGTGGCCGCGGCGCCCATCACGGGGAAATCGGAGAAGGCCAGCTGACCCATTCCCTGGGCAACCCCGGCTTCTCCCTGTGCCAGATATGCCTCGGTTACTGATACAGCACCGAAGCCCATGCCGTCACCTATGAATAAGAAGACATATTTGGCTTTCTGCCGGCATCCTGTGGCCAGCAGCATAACTGCCAGAAGTAGTGTTACGATGCGTTTCATTTTAAATTTTTTAAAAAGAAATGGGCAACACAATAATGCCACCCATTCCTTCAAACTTATCGAATAGAAGCCTATTCAACTGCGTTTGCGCCGTAGAGAATCTTGAGCGCGTTGCAGCGGCGAAGCTCCTGTTTGATGTCGGTGATGATACCCATGCGGGTATCCTTGTCAGCTTTGATGTTAACGGTCATGAACGGACGGTCCTGCTCGCTGAGGTTCTCGCGTTCTGCAGCTACGAAATCGCGGATTTCATCTACTGTACGGAAAGAATCGTTGAGCTGGATACGGCTGTCTGTACCGTATTTGCCCTGGTACTTCTTAAGAGGAGTACCGACATAGATGTAAGACGACAGGTCCTTACGCTCCAGTTTGGAGATCTCACTTGCGGCCGGCAGGTTTACCATAACCATATGTTCTGTCTGACGCATGGTGGTGGTCACCATGAAGAACAGCAGAATCATGAACACGATGTCAGGCAGAGAGCCGGTCGAGATGGCGGGCATTGTCTTTTTACCGCTTTTCTTGAATGTTGCCATACTGTAAACCTCCTATTTCTGAAGTTTGGTATCCTTGGGTTCTGCCTCGGAAATCTGCTGCGGGATACATTTGCGCACGATTTTCTGCTTTGCATCGTCCAGCTCGGCGTAAGCCTTGCCGTAGTGGGCCCTTGAGAAGTCGTCGCGGATGATGTTGATGGCCTTTACAAGTTCGTTCTGAACGGCGATGTATTGGCTGTATGTGGTACCGCGGTCGTTCTGCAGGGAGATCACACCCTTGGAAACGGGATAGGGACCGAATCCCTCGATATCCTTGACAACCTTCTCGGGAAGGTCTTCCCTGTTCAGGGGATTGGTGAGGAACTCAACGATCTTATCTTTAAGTTGACTGACATCTATGGGTTCATCCCCGGCAAACACGCGGTCGTTGACGTTGATCTTTACCACGACGATGTTACGACGGTTGACCTTCTCGTTCTCCAGCTTCATGTTCTCATCGGGCATGGGCGGGAGACGACGGGGGAGACCCTTCTCCTGGTCCATAGTCGTAACCATCAGGAAGAATATCAGCGCAATGAAAGCGATGTCGGCCATTGAGCTTCCATTAATTTCGGGAGTCTTTTTTGATGCCATATCCTTTCTTATTAACGATTCTTAATAGCGTTGCTTATGGCTGACCACAAGATCGCCAGGATGGAAGCAGCCACCATTGCGTAGGTTACGTAGAGGGCTGCATCCGAGAATTTCGATACCTTCGGGGTATATTGTGCGTTGGTGAAAACTTCTCCGCCGGGAGCAAGCAGCCAGCAAGCGGCCACCAGCACAACGGCTCCGACAATCAGCGCCAGGAACGTAAACAGACTCTTTTTGGTCTTGCTTACATCAATGAGCAGGAATGCCAAAACCAGTAACAGCGCAATAGCTACGAGAACGTATGCCCAGATGATGTAGGTATCCACCATGGGGTCGCTCGCGGTATTGTGCGGCAGGAGGAAGAAGACAACCAGCAATATCGCAGAGATACCCAGAAGTATCCATTTTAAATATTTAGCCAGTTTCATTGTTTTGTCGTTTTCAATTGTTAATAATACTACCCTTCAAATACAGATTATTTCTGATTTGCAACCAGAAGGTCTACGAAGCTGATGGAAGCGTCCTCCATCTGGGCTACGATGGTGTCAATCTTGGAGATGAGGTAGTTATAGAACAACTGAAGGATGATGGCAACAACCAGACCGCCGACGGTGGTGATCAGGGCGACTTTCATACCGCCTGCAACCAGGTTCGGGGAGATATCACCTGCAACCTCGATGGCATCGAATGCCTGGATCAGACCGATCACAGTACCGAGGAATCCGAGCATAGGAGCAATACCGATGAAGAGGGAAATCCAGCTCAGGCCCTTCTCCAGCTGAGCCATCTGAACGGAACCGTAAGAAGTAACGGCTTTCTCTACGTTCTCAACGCCCTGATCCATACGGATGAGGCCCTGATAGAAGATGCTGGCCACGGGACCGCGGGTGTTGCGGCATACGTCCTTTGCCTTCTCTACGTCACCGGCCTTGAGAGCGTCTTCTACTTTGCCAAGAAGCTTCTTGGTGTTGGTCTGTGCAAGGTTGAGGGTGATGATACGCTCGATTGCGATGGCCAGACCCAAAATAAGGCAGATGAGTACCAGTGCCATGAAGCCTGCACCACCTTCGATGAATTTAGCCTTGAGCTGCTGGTGCAGAGGCTTGTCGCTGCCGGTAGCCTCAAAGGGGTTAACGGGTGCTGCTTCCGGTGCGGGAGCAACTGCCTCGTCCTCTGTGCCCAGAGTCTGCTCTGCTGCCTGAGGCTCATCTTGCGCTTTTGCTGATTGGAAAGCAGTGAAAGTCAGAAGACCTGCGACTGCCAAAAACATGAAAACTTTTTTCATAGGTTTTTAATTAATGATAATATAGATTTTGCGTTGTTTGCAATATTGTGGTGCAAGTTAAGAATTATTTTTTGAAAACTGAAATAAAATCTCGGCGTTATTTGTGGTGGCGGCATCCACAGCCCCGAATCCGATACCTTTGATTTGGGCGATTTTTTCTGCCACGAAACGGACGTATGAACTCTCGTTGCGGCGGCCGCGATAGGGCACCGGTGTCAGGTATGGGGCGTCGGTTTCCAGCAGGATATCATCCAAAGGGATTCGTTCCAAAGCATTGGCTACGTGGGCGTTCTTGAAAGTCACCACGCCGCCGATGCCCACCTTGAAGTCTCCGGCGGCCTTGATGCGGCAGTAGGTCTCGTAGCTGCCGGTAAAGGCGTGGAATACCCCCCGGAGCGGTTTCGCCACCTTCTTTATGCATTCGAAAATCTCTTCCGTAGCCTCGCGGGCGTGGATGATTACCGGCAGATCCTTTTCAAACGCCAGGTCCAGCTGGGCGCAGAAAACCTCTTTCTGCTCTTGCAGATATTCTTTACTCCAGTAGAGGTCCATACCGATTTCTCCGATGGCAACCCACGGCCGGTCCCCGAAATGGTCAAAGACGAACTGCAGCTCTTGGCGCCAGTTCTCCCTGATTTCGGTGGGATGAAGGCCGATGGCGGGGTAGGCGAAGCCCGGCAGGGCGTCAGCCGCCGCGACCATGTCCTCGTGGCAGGAAGAATCAATACCCGGCGTCACTATCTTCACGACACCGGCCTGGCGGGCACGTTCGACCACCGCCTCAAAATCTTCGGCATATGCCTCGTCGTATATGTGCGAATGGGTATCTATCATATCCAATCGCGAAATTAATCATTTTATGCGATACTTATTCCCGGAGACGATGGCGATGCGGCCGGAGAGTTCGAGTTCCAGAAGCGGCAGGGCGAGGTCTTGCGGATTTGAATCCAGGGCGAAGGCGAGTTCGCGCACGTCCGATTCGGGGTTCTCCATCAGGAAGCGGAGGATGCCGCCCTTAACCGTGCCCTCCCCGACATCCTGAAAGTCGAGCGGCAGGGAGGCGTCGACACTGTCCCAGCCCATCGCCTTGATGATGCTGCCGGCGCCGGAGACTATGGCGGCTACGTTGTCTTCTATGAGGGAGTTGCAGCCGCGGAAAGTGTTGTCGTCTATGCGGCCCGGCACGGCGAATACGCTGCGGTCGTAGTCCTGTGCCAGCTGCGCCGTGATCAGGCCGCCCCCTTTGGCCTTGGATTCCACCACCAGGGTACAGTCGCTCAGGCCGGCGATTATGCGGTTGCGGCGCACGAAATTGATGGGATAGGAGGGGGTGAACGGCGGGAATTCGGTCACCAGCGCCCCGTGCTGGAGAATCTCAGCTGCCAAATGTTCGTTGCTGGGAGGATACAGAGTGTCGAAGCCGGTCCCCATAACCGCAACCGTATCCAGTCCGTACTTGAGTGCGAAGGTGTGTGCGTGGGTGTCGATGCCCAGCGCCATACCGCTGACTATCACCGGCTTGACGGCAAGGGAAGAAAGCCCCTCGACGATGCGTTCCGTGTACCGGCGGCCATACTGGGTACTGGCCCGGGTGCCGACGATGGCGGTAAAACGCGGCCGGGAAAAGTCGATGCGCCCCTTCTTATAGAGCAGCAGCGGGGCGTCGGGACACTGCAACAGCCGCTGCGGAAAGTCGCTGTCGGTGGCGGCAATCATATCCACATCGTGTTCAAGTGCCCAGTCCACGTCACGAGCGGCGGCATCCAGCCTTTCGCGGCTGAACAGTTTGTGGGCGATGCGCTCCAGCGGAGGATATGCCTGGACCGCCTCTTTGCGGCCCATCTCAAAAATGGCGCTGGCGCTGCCGAAAGTCTCAAGTATCTCTTTTGCAGGGGTGCTGTTCCCCTCGAAACAACCCGCCAGGGCGGCGGTGTGAATAAGAAAATCCCGTCTCATCTGTATGCACTTTTTTTGTGCAATTTAGAAGGACGGGATTCTCAAAACGGAAAATTCCTGAATTTTCCGCAGGAAATATCTGTTTTTAAAATCAGATAATCAGCATTGCATCGCCGTAAGTGCCGAATTTATAGCCCTCTTGCAGCGCTACTTCGTAGGCGTGCATCACGTTGCGGTAACCGCCGAATGCAGCGACGTTCATAAGCATTGTTGATTTCGGAAGATGGAAATTTGAAATCAGCGCGTCGGGAATCGAGACTTTGTAGGG
>JAFZBQ010000020.1 GCA_017561665.1 Bacteroidales bacterium
AAAGAATCTACGCTTGCTCTTTTACTGTTGCTACAATAAAAATACTTGCTTGTACTTTTGTCTTCCAATAATTCAATCAACTGCCCCCTCCTTTCGAAAGGGACTGCAAAGATACACATCTTTTGCTTTCTGCAAAATTTTTTTTGACTAATTTCGCAACCGAATATCGGAACGCCCTTTATGCGCAGCTACTGGAACCTTTTCTGGACCTTTGTCAAGGTGAGCACCTTCACTATCGGAGGCGGAATGGCTATGGTTGCGGTGGTGCGCGACATCCTGGTAGAGAAGCGCAAATGGATGACCGACGACGAGTTTATGGACATCCTGGCCATCTCCCAGACGCTGCCGGGACTGATGGCGGTGAACACCGCAATCTTTGTCGGTTACAGGCTGATGGGCACCAAAGGCAGCATCGTCGCCACCCTGGGCAGTGTGCTGCCGCCGTTCATCATTATCCTGGCTATCGCAATGATATTCACCGGCTATAAGGACAATCTAACCATAGAGGCTATTTTCAAGGGAATCCGTCCGGCGGTGGTGGCGCTCATCGCGGTGCCCACCATCAAGATGGCCCTCAAGCAGAAGTGGAACTGGGTTTACGGCATTCTGGCCATCGTTACTATGGCGCTGATAGCCTTCCTCAAGGTATCTCCTATGTACATTATACTAGTCGTTGGCGTCATCGCCGCCTTCGTGGCAAAATACAGGGAGGGCCGGCAATGATATTCTTCGAACTGTTTTACACATTCTTCTTCATTGGGATGTTCACCATCGGCGGCGGCTATGCCATGCTGACACTCATTCAGCATCAGGTGGTAACGGTGCACGGTTGGATCAGTGCTGAAGCCTTTACCGACATAATCGCCATCAGCCAGATGACCCCCGGCCCCATCGGCATAAACAGCGCCACCTATATCGGCTATAGCGTGATACAGGCGATGGGTTATTCGCCCGCCCTGTGCGTGGCCGGCTCTTTTTTGGCCACCAGCGCGGTGGTGCTGCCGTCATTTTTGATAACCTATTGGATATGCCGCCTGTACGCACGGCTCAAGAGCAATCCTGTATTCGCCGGCGTCCTCCAAAGCTTTAAACCGTTGGTTATCGGGCTGCTGGCGGCGGCGACGCTGGTGCTGATAACGCCGCAGACATTCCCCGACTACATCAGCTGGATAATCTTTGCCGCGGCGTTTGCCATAACGATGTGGGCCAAGGCCAGCCCGATACTGACCATAGTGCTGGCCGGCATCGCCGGCTATCTGATATACGCCTAGAAGACAGGCTAAAACCCGAAGCTGCTGCCGCCCAGGAACTCGCGAAGCAGCGATGTCGGCGGAATCTCCTTGTCGGAAACCGGAGTGAAATAGCGGATGAATTTGAGCAGGCGGTGCGCTTCGCTGTATTCGGGGCGGTTCTTGGGCACAGTGCGCAGAATCTGCTCCGCGTGGTTGCGCATCACCGCGAATTCCAGCAGGTAGGCGCTGTTGAACATCACGTCGGCCTGCTCCTGGAAGGGCAGGATCCACTTCTCCTCTGCATCGCACACGCTTGGCCACTGGCTGATGGTCTCCACGGCGGTGAAGGCTCCCTTGTTGTAGTCGCGTACGATGCGGCGCAGCAGGCGGTTGTCTGTGGTGGGTATGGAGTTATGGTTGTCCAGCGAAGTGCTGGTCATCGTGTTGATGAATACCCGGTATTTGCTCTCGTCGTCGATGCTGGGCAGCAGGGCCGGATTCAGGGCGTGAATGCCCTCTATCAGGAGTATGCTGCCGCGGCCCAGCCGGGTCTTGCGGCCGTTGTATTCACGCATGCCGGTCACAAAGTTGTAGCTGGGCATCTCCACGCTCTCTCCGGCGAGCAATTTTTGAACATCCTTCTCCAGATAGGCGTGGTCCACCGTCTCAAAGTTGTCGAAATCGTATTTGCCGTCGGGCAGCAGGGGAGTGTCCACCCGGTTTACGAAATAGTCGTCGGTAGAGAACGATATCGGATTCAGGCCGCAGGCCTTCAGCTGTATGCTGAGCCTCCGGCAGAAAGTGGTCTTGCCGCTGGAACTGGGGCCGGTGATGAGCACCACCTTGAGCGGGTTCTTGCGCTGGCGCGACCTGTGGTAGATTTTTTCTGCAATCTGGACGATTTTCTTTTCCTGAAGCGCCTCCGCAATCTGGATCAGTTCACTGGCACGACCGCCCTGGCAGGCGCGGTTCACATCGCCGACATTGCTCAGCCCCATGATTATGTTCCAACGCAGATTCTCGGCAAAGACCGAGAAGGTGCGCGGCTGGTCTTTGAAAGGCGCCAGGCGGTGCGGGTCGTGACGGTCGGGCAGGCGGAGCAACAGGCCTTCGTGGTACTTTTCCAGCTTCCAGAGCTTGAGATAGCCGGCAGAAGGAACCAGGCGGCCGTAGTAGTAATCCACAAAATCGCCCAGGATGTAGTATTCGGTATAAACTTCTTCGCTGGTCTCGAACAGTTTGACCTTGTCGTCGGAACCCTTCTTTGCAAACAGTTTGATGACCTCTTCAGTGGCGGCATCCCGGCGGTGGAACTGCATGTCCTCCGCCACAATCTCCTGCATGCGGCACCGGATGCGCTCTACATCCTCGTCGGTGACTTTTTCGCGGCCCTTTTTCCGCAGGTTGCAATAATAACCTCCGGAAATCGGATGCTCCAGGTAGATGCGGCCGCCGGGAATCACGTCGTGCGTGGCCTTGCAGAGCAAAAAGCACAGTGAACGGAAGTACACGCGCATTCCGCTGGCATTACGCATATCCAGAAATTCTACGGTGTTGCTGTTATACGCCCTGTAGCGAAGCCCCTGCGACACGTTGTTTACCTTGGCGGAGACGATTTCATAGGGCTGTTTGAACTGTGAGCGGAACTCTTCGAGGATTTCGAACAGATAGACACCTTCCGGAAAATCCTTGGTTGTGCCCGTATTTTTGCAATGAATCTGGATCATACCGATGATTTTCCCAAAGGTAATGAAACTTTTCGGTATATTTCATTTGTATTTGGACACTTTTCACTAACTTCGCACGGATAAACCGATAATCAAGTTTCATTACGATATGAAAAAGTTTTTGACAGTGTTGATGATAGCTATCTCGCTAGCATTTGTTTCTTGCGCAGATGAACCTGAGGTGAGCATCAACAAGCAGATGGAAGAGATGGATTACAAAGGCGGCGTCCTTGAGTTTGACGTTACAGCCAACTGTGACTGGGAGATTATCTGCGACAGCGACGACCAGGATCTTCTCACCGTCTCACAGTGGACCGGAGGCCCCGGCACCCAGACGGTCTCCGTGGTTGTTGACCCCAACGACTCACACGCTATCCTCAAGCACTATTTCACCGCTGTCGCCCATGGCAAAAAGAGAGATGCCCTCCAATCGATGATATTGGTGCAGGGAGCCCCGGCATACGTTCAATTCAGCAAAAACTCTTTCAAGACAGATTATATCGGCGGTGAGTATAAATTCACCGTATCCGCAAACTTCCCGTGGGAAATCACCGTGGACGGAGAGGGTGTTACAGTGGAACCCACCTCCGGAGAGGCGGTGATTGAGGAGGAAGAAGATCCTACGGCGCCAAAAACCGATGATGACGAAGAGGATGCACCCAATGTAATTACCGTAACGATAGATGAATACGAGGGCGATTCACCCAGGACATTCCTGTTGCATGTCACCGCAGTCGGGGACGATGCTGTCGTGGAAGATGACCTTGTAATCACCCAGGATTCCCCTGCGCTTATGATTGGTAACAAGGAGTATCGCATCAAGAAGATGGGTGACGGCCGCTGGTGGATGGTTGAGAATCTTTGCTTCTTCAACAAAGGCATCACTATCGGCGACGGACAGTGCGGGGTGTGGTATCCTTGCAGCGACTTGGCCGCTGAGCCCGATCCGACAACCGACGGCATCCTTGCCAAGGGTCTGCTCTATTCCGATGCAGTTGCTTTCAACACCACCATCACCAAGACTACCGCTAAACGGCAGGAAGGTGCCCAGGGCATCTGCCCCAGCGGTTGGCATATCCCTACACTGGAAGAGTACATGGCATTGGTGGGTAAGTGTAACAACTCCGCCGTCCCCGTAAATGAGGATGCTCCATACTACGACAAATCCCGCAACAGCGGTTCACTTTCCATGCTTAAGGCAGCAGGCTTTGTAAGCAATCATGCAGGCTATGTACAGGGTAGTGGTGCCGGCTATGCAAACGGCTTCACTACACAGGGTTATCTGGCTCGACTTAACAAAGTTACCACCACTTATTTCTTCTGCTCCAACCATTATACGGACCAGATGTGGTATGCCCTTGTCCTGAACGAAGTAAACAACTCTGCAAACGTGGGCTATATGAACAACTACGTTGCGGCAAGGCCCTTCGCCGGCAGCATCCGTTGTATCAAAGACATCAAATAGACCACTATGAAAGTCGGTGCTAAAATACTTACCATTGTCGTCATCCTGCTTCTGCTGGTGGCAACAGCTTTCGTCTACATCAAGTTTTATTTCGTATTCGGCAGCGGCGTCAAGGCTGGGGAGCTCAACCAGATAGTATACAAAGGTTGGGTTTGGAAGACTTATGAAGGCCGTTTGATCCAGACCGGTTTCAAAGGGGCCCGTGGCGGTGGCAGCATCCAGTCCAACGAGTTCAATTTCTCTGTGGTGAAAAAAGAAGTTGCAGATTCCCTGATGCGCTGCAGCGGTAAGCAGGTAGAGCTTCACTACAAAGAATACAACGGAGCCCTTCCCTGGCGCGGAATGCAGAAATATGTAGTGGACAGCATCGTTTCGGTGTCAATCCCGCAGGGGACCAACACCATTCCAATCGTTCCGGAAGACAATTCGTTTGATTTTTAGCTGTTCATCTTGAGCAGCTCGTCCATGTGCTTGCGCCCGTTGTAAAGGCGCGGGACTTTGTGTTGTCCGCCCAGTTTCCCCTTTGAGTGCATCCAGTCGTAGAAGAGGCCGTGACGGGCTTCTATGAGTTCCAGAGGCTCCATAATGCCTCCGGAGGCCACGCTGAAGTGCTCGTAGTCGTGGTCATCTTCGCGCAGATGCTGCTCAAGGATCATTGCAAAATCTGCCAGTGAATTAGGACGTTTGTTGAATTCCACCAGCCACTGGTGATATCCGCCTCCGGTATGTTCGTCCACAAACGGCGCCACGGTAAATTCCAGCACCGATGCGCCCGTCTCTGCGCAGGTGTCGGCCAGAGCCTTTTCTGCCTGCTGCATCGACAGATCCTCGCCCCAAATATTGATGAATTGATGGGTGCGTCCCACGATGTCGAACTTGTAGGGCGCCTTGCGGGTGAATCTTACCACGTCGCCGATGTCGTAGCGCCATAATCCGCACGAGGTGGAGATAAGCATCGCATATTCCACGCCGGGCTCGATTTCCCATAGGGGAATGGGCTTTGCGTGGCGCTTGCCGTAGGTGCTCATCGGGATGAACTCGTAGAATATCTCGTAGTCCAGCATCAGCGTCATGGAGTGGTCGTCGGGATCGGTCTGGACGCCGAAGAACCCTTCGGATGCGTTGTATGTCTCTATGTACTGAACCTTGCCGGAGGGGAACAGAGTGTCGAATATGGGCTCGTAGGGGAGGAAACTCATACCTCCGTGGGCAAAGAACTCCATGTTTGGCCAGAGTTCCTCTGCTGTCTGGACTCCGTAGCGCTCCATAGTGCGCTTGATGAGTACCAGATTCCAGTCGGGAGTGCCCGAGAAAGAAACCATATTCTTGTGTGCTATGATGTCGGCGATAGCGTCGTACTTTTCGTATATGTCCTGGATCTGCGCTGTCCTGACCGGCGGGGTTATGTGCATCAATCCCCTGAGTATCGGATGGATAGCCGCCGTCATTATGGCACTTACGTCGCCGACCTTGGCGGTCTTGGTGGTGTATTTCGGATTGAAGTTACCCGAAAGGATGAGGGACCACCCCTTGGAGACGTGGGAGTTGCGGTGGGTGTCCAGATAACTGGCAGTGACGTCGCGGCCGCCCTTCATATGGCAGTGCCTCAGGCCGCGGTCGGATACCGGTATGAATTTGATGTTGTCGCTGGTGGTGCCGCTGGAGGTGGCGAAATACTTGACCCGGCCGGGCCATAGCACATCCCTCTCTCCGTTCATCATACGATGGATGTCGTCTCGCAGGTCGGCGTAGTCGCTTACCGGAACGCGGGAAGCAAAATCTGCGTATGAATGAATCCGGTCGAAGCCGTGACGACGTCCCCAGTCGGTCTTTGCCCCCTGGCGCACAAGCATCTGCAGAGTGCGCTTCTGTAGCGTTTCAAACCCGTCGTCGTAGCGCTTTACGGCGCGGACGCGGGGCTTGAAAAACTGCCGTACTATGGGGGTCAGCAAATCCATATCCTAGAGAATCGGGCTGCAAAGATAATAATTATTTGCACCAGCGGTCAAGCCAGTCGAAAACCTCGCGATGCCAGTAGACGCAATTCTGCGGCTTTAGCACCCAGTGGTTTTCTTCCGGGAAGAGGAGCATCTTGCTCTCCACACCCATCATCTGGGCGGCATTGAAGGCGGCCATGCCCTGGTCGTAAGGCACGCGATAGTCCTTCTCACCGTGAATCACCATGATAGGTGTATCCCAGTTCTTGACCATGGTGTGAGGGGAGTGGTCGTAGAGTTTACGGGCAACTGGATTGTCGCTCCACGGCGCACCGGCTTGAGGCACGTCGGGCAGGGCGATGCCGCCGTTATCCCAGTTGGGGAACCACATTTCCTCTGTCTCCATAAACATATGCTCTTCGTTGAAGATGCCGCAGTGGGCCACGAAGGCGCTGAAACGGCCCTGATGGATGCCGGCCAGGTTGTATACCGAATAGCCGCCGTAGCTGGCGCCGATGGCAGCCATCTTACCCACGTAAGGCTCCGCCTTAAGGGCATCGGCGGCGGTGAAATAGTCCTGCATGTTCTGGCCGGTGTAATCGCCGGATATCTGCTCGCACCACTCCTGACCGAAGCCGGTGGTACCGTGGCGGTTGGGAAGCACCACAACGTAGCCCTGGGATGCCATCAAACGATAGTTCCAACGGGTGGACCACTCCTGGCTGAAGCAGCTCTGAGGGCCGCCCAGACATACCAGGATGGAGGGATATACCTTATTCGGATCGAACTTTGGCGGATAGAGCACCCAGGTGAGCATCTTGCCGCCGTCGGTGGTGGTCAGGCGGCGCGACTCCATCTTGATCTCTTCCAACTGCGCGAGAATCTCGTCGTTTTCGTGGGTAAGCTGGGTCCAGCTGCCGTCTGCAGGATTCACAGCCACGATTTCTGCGGGGCGCATCATAGAGACGTTGGTGGTCACTATCAGGTCGTTATCGAATATATCTTTGGAGAAAATGGGGCCGCCAAAGTCAAACCACTCGTTCTCCGGGGTCACGCGGGAGAGATTGCCGGTGGCCAGGTCGGCTTTCCAAATCTGGCCCAGGCCTTCTACTACCGATGAGAACCAGACGCTGCCGCCGTCGGGGCTCCAGGCGGGACTGTCGGCGTTGTAGATGAAGCCGGCGGTGAGTTCTTTCATCCGCCTGGTGGCCAGGTCCATCACGAACAATCTTACGCGGTCGGCCTCATAACCTGCGCGCTCCATACTCAGCCAGGCGATCTTGCCGCCGTCGGGCGAGAATACGGGGTTTGTGTCATATCCCGGCATACCCTCTGTCAGGTTCTCGCTACTCTTGTTCTTGACATCGTACAGATAGATGTCGGTATTTGTTGAGAAGGCGTATTCCTTGCCGGTAAGTTTGCGGCAGGAGTAGGCAATGAATTGCCCGTCGGGACTCCAGGAAAGTTGCTCCAGGCCGCTCCATGGCTCGGTAGGGAGCTCGAACGGCGCGCCGTCCAGAATATCAGTGCCCTTGCCGATCTTCCCATTTTTGAAAGAGGCTACATAAGTGTGGGGAATGTACTCCACAAAGTGGTCCCAGTGGCGGTACATCAGGTTGTCTATGGTGCGCACGTTGGCCTTGTCCAGGTCGGGATAGCGGTCGGTGGGGGCGGTGTAGTTCTTGAAGTCGGAAGTATAGAGCACCTGTTTGCCGTCGGGTGAAAATTTGAACTCGCCGATTCCCCGCTCTACCTTGCTCGCCTTGCGGGCGTGCTTGCCGTCCGGGTCGCATACGTACATCTGTCCCTTGGTCAGGTAGGCGATTTTCTGCCCATCATCAATCCATCTGGCGTTGAAGATGCTTGTTGGGGATTTGGTTATCTGAACCGGGTCGCTGCCGTCGGCGTTCATCACGAACAGCTGCCGGCAGTCGCGGTTCTCCTCGATGCTGGTATATGTCACGCCGTAGAGTATCTTGCTGCCGTCGGGCGACGGCTGAGGGTCGCTCACCTTGCCCATAAGGCGCATTACCTCCGGAGTATAATGGTCGGTTTTTACGCGCGGTTTCTTGATATAGCCGCTCTCTGCAGTGCACGAAACGGTCATAATTGCACAGAGTAAGAGGAAATATAGTTTTTTCATAATTACAAATATACTTAACTTTACGAGAGAAACCACTCATATAGCGTATGAGATACATCAAAAAACTTACGTTGGCTCTGCTGGTTGTCTTGACAGCGCTGCCGGCCTTTGCCGACAGCGTTACGCCGAAGCGGGCCGCGGAGGTGGCGGTTGCCTTCTTTGCCGGCGGTGCCAAACGCGGTGCCGGGGATGCCGGTCTCAAGGCGGCGGAGGTCTCTTCGGATGCATATATGGCTTTCAACCGTGACGGCGGCGGATTTGTCGTAATCGCCCTCAACGATGCGGTGACGCCCGTTCTGGCATATTCGCCGGAGGGGTCATTCCCTGCAGAAAAGGATATGCCAGCGCCGATGGCGTGGTGGTTTGCCAATCTGGCGGAGCAGATAAATGCCCTCGGCGATGGCGCAACGGCCTCTGAGGCGGTGCGTGCCTCCTGGGAGAATCCGGAGCCAGTGAGGGGGGAATCAAAACTCTATGAAACGGCGCTGTGGAGCCAGGATGCACCGTACAACAACAATTGTCCGGTTGTGGGCGGCATCCATTGCCTTACGGGGTGTGTCGCCACCGCAGGTGCCATTATAGCCCGCTTTTTCCAATGGCCCGACGCCGGTGTGGGGACAATTCCCGCCAAACCTTCGAATGTTTCCGGGCCCGACTATCCCGCACATAGCCTTGGACACTCCTACGATTGGGACAATATGCCGCTCAGCTACAGCTCATATTCATCAGCCCAGGCAGAGGCAGTGGCGACCCTCATGTACGATATGGGCACTATGGCAAAGATGGCTTACGATCCCGATTTCTCTTCGGCCAGTGCGGCGGATCTGCTGACCGGTCTCAAGGAGTATATGAAATATAATAAAGGGGCATATCAGGTAAGCAGGACTGAGTATTCGGATGCCCAGTGGAGTCAATTGCTGAAGAGTATCCTGGATGATTACGGCCCGACTGTTTACAGTGGGCTGGATCCGCTATATGGCGGGCACTCGTTCGTTTTGGACGGTTATGATGAACAGGGCCGCTTCCACTTCAACTGGGGTTGGGGATTTAGCAATTGTTACTGTGCCATAGACAATCTTGTGCCGGAAGGAATGGTATACAATTTCTCTGAAAGACACCAGGTGATGGTGGGTCTGGTACCGGACTATGATGGAACCAGTACCGGCAGGGACATCCTCCGATTCACCCGGATGAAGGATAATAACGGTAATGAATATAACGGTCTGTCCGCTACCGTGACGGATTTCGTGGAGAATGAGGAATTTGTTTGTATAGCAGCCGCCTGGGGCCCCATGGCCAATGCATTCAACGGAACACTCTACTTTTCTCTTTACGACAAGAACGGCAATTTCAAGCAGGATATCAGCGAAGGTTTTGAACGTTCCCTGCCTTTGAACGGATTCAACCTTATCGGGGGTTCTTGTATGATTACCACAACCATCGCTCCCGGCGACCGTATCAAGGTGCGATACGTGGGTCAATATAACGAAGGCATTATTGATATCGGTGCCGGTTGTGTTTTGGAGATTATTGTCATGGAAGATACCGGCGGCGGTGACGAACCCGACCCCACCGCGGGCTATACTGCGGCGGAAACGGCGGCATCGACGGCGCTCAGTTATGCTAAATCTACGTCGATACTCACACTGACGTTTGCCCATCCGGCCAACTGGGCGGTGAAGCATTCCAGCGGCGTAACTGTCGCAAGCGGTGTTGCAGCCGCCGGCGGCCCTGTGGCCTTGGACCTGTCGGGCTGCGCATCAGGCACTTACATCATATCCATCGGCAGCGCCGACGATCCGTTTACTTTCACCATCACCAAGTAAAATCATTCGATATGAAAAGATATAGTATTATTTTGATGATTCTGGCTGCGGTTGTCACAGGGGCCGTTTCGTGTGTCAATCTGGACGACCTCGAAGGCCGCGTTTCAAAACTGGAAGGCCAGATGTCCGAATTGACCCGCCTTTGCGAACGGCTGAACAGCGACATTGGTTCAATGAGTTCCGTGGCGTCTGTCCTGGAGGGTACCGAAGTCATTACCGACATCTCCGAAATCAAGGAGGACGGCAAGGTCGTGGGTTATGCCATCACTTTCAGCAAGAGCGGCGTAAAGAAGATTTACAACGGCAAGGATGGCGCCCCCGGCACTTCGGGCAAGGACGGCAAGACCACCGTCTTCAAGATTCAGGACGGTAACTGGTATACTTCTACAGACAATGGTGTTACCTGGACGCTGGCAGGTCAGGCCACCGGCAGTCAAGGCCTGCCCGGCAAAGACGGCATCAGCCCGATGATAAAGAACGAAAACGGCCGGTGGTGGATTTCTACAGACAAGGGCGTGACCTGGACCGACGCCGGCTCCAGCGAGGGATCTCCGGGTACCCCCGGGCAGGACGGCGTAAGTCCGCTGATTAAGAATGAAGACGGCCGCTGGTGGGTATCCACCGACAAAGGCGAGACTTGGACCGATGCCGGACCAAGCGTCGGCGACCCCGGTAAAGATGCGCCCATGATCGGCATCGTGCCGGGCGAGGGCGGGGCGTACTATTGGACCCTTGACGGTGAAATTATCCTGGATAATGCCGGTATGCCCTTTGCGGCGGGCGGTCAGAACGGCCTTACGCCCGAACTTAAAATAGAAGACGGCTACTGGTATGTCCGTTACGGCACCGGCGAGTGGAGAAAGTATGAAAAAGCTACCGGAGAGAACGGTGCCGACGGTACGGTATGGACTATCGGCGAGAACGGAAACTGGTTCTGCAATGGTGAAGACAGCGGAAAACCTTCGCAGGGCTCCGACGGCACGGTATGGACCATCGGCGACAACGGCAACTGGTTCTGCAACGGCGAGGATACCGGAAAACCTTCCCGCGGACCTCAGGGCCCTTCCGGTTCCGGTGGGGAATCGTTCTTCACTTCGGTTGAGAGCGACGGCAGCAGCCTCACTCTGGGGCTTGCCGGGGGCGCTACGGTAGTGGTGCCGATTGCTGGTGATCTTTCCATTTCCTTTGCGACGGCCACCAACCTGTCGGCAACGCCAGGCGCGACCCTCAACATCTCCTACACCATCACCTCATCCACAGGCAGCGCCGACATCGACGTGATGCCTACCGCCGGTCTCAAGGCCAAGGTGACGGAGAACGGCCTCAAGGGCACCATTACCGTGGTGGTTGGCGCGTCGGTGGACTTCGAGTATGACAAGGTCACCGTCATCGTTACCAACGGCAAGATGACGCTGCTCAAGAAGATTACATTTACCGAAGGCGGGTCCATTGTGGTTACCGACGAGCATACCACGAGCCTTATGACCTGCAAGGGAGGAAACGTAAATTTTAACATAGCCGCCAACGTGGAGTATCAGGTCAGCATCACGTCGGGCGGCTCCCCCGCAAATTGGGTGCATCACATCAGCACCAGATCGCTGACCCCCTACAGCCTCGGCTTTTCGGTGGATCCGAATACCGGAGGCAGGCGTACCGCAACAATTACCGTCTCCAGCACGGAAACCAGTGATAAGGCTGAGTTTACGGTGATTCAGTACGCTGCCACGGGGAGCTTTGTGGTGACGGCCACCGGCGGAGTGTCCAAGTCCGTCGAGATTGCCGGCAGCAATCTCTCCGGCCTGATTGATTTTGAGGGCGAGGTGTCCGAGTGGACGCAGGGTGCATCACACACCTACAGCGACGCCGCTGCCGCCCACAGCGCGGAGTACTTCGTAGAGAATGCCACAGGCTTCTCCTTTCAGAACCTCACAAATCTGGTGAATCTGAACGTCGCCGACTTCTAGCGGCTTGCTAGAATCGCCAGCCGCCTACAATCATTATGTTGTGCAGGTGGATGCTCCCGGTATGGTGCATCTCGGGGTACTGTACCATCGAGTTCAGCAGGCCGATGCTGGCCTCGAACCCCCACTGCCAGTGTTTGCCCTCGAGGAAGATTACGCTGGGCTGCAGGGCAATGTCATAACGCTTGAAAGTCTCTTTGTTATTGAGGGGATCCATCGGGTCGGCATCGATATAGTATCTGTCGGGGAGCGTTACTATGGAGAGTTGAGGCCCGATTCCGAAAATTGCCTCCTGGTCGTAATCATCTGTGTGATATCTGGCTACGCAGAAAATATCGGCATAAGAGAGGCAGTGATTGTCACCGCCGATCCAGCCGATATGGGCAATATCGCTCATCTGCATACGGATTCCTGCTCCGGGCATCAGTGACCAACGGCCTTCAAGGGGAATGTCCAGGCCGTATGAGAGGCGTACCACTGCGCCGGGGTTTTGCTCCCATGCAGTAGAGCCCGTTTCCAGGAACAGGCCGGCACCCATCATAAAGTTATTTGTGAGTTTCTTCTCCTGTGCATACGATGTCGTACACAGGGCAATAAGAGCGATGGCGATAAAAATCTTTTTCATATTGATTAAATGCATCGCTCGCGAAATTCTAACGCGATTTTTGCGTGGAGGGTAACGTGTTGGTAGAGAATAGATAACGCAACGACACCCCTAAGCCGCGATGGGGGGTGCTATTGTGGAATTGGCTGTATTTCAGGAGGTTTGCCTCCACGAAAAAAAGATTTGGAGACCACAATTCTGTTCCTTTCAGGTATCCAACTGCAGACCGCTTTCATATGCTCAACTGCACAGGATTTCCCTATCTCTGACCCGGACGGAACAAAAACAGCTTGCCGATTACATTATTCGGTCATACAACTGTATCGACTATGCAGTGGTGTCCGACTACTTTGGCGGGTACGAGAAAATGATCATCGCAATCAATACTACCAAGGGAAGCGAATATGACATTCCGGAGGATTTCACGGCGGGGTCAGACCTTATTTATTCAAAAATGACACAGTTTTTGCTAGACACAGGTGTAGTAGACAGTGTTGACTTGCTGCTCCATCTGCCGGAAGACATTCGCCGGTCTCTCATTGCCCCCGTATGTACAGCCACAGGTGCCAGCATTAAAAAAGCAGCCAAGTATCTTCACGTAAAAATTGATTAACTTTGTAGTTACTATGGAACAACAAGCAAATAAAACATCCGGCAGGAAGCTGGTACGCTGGATACCGTATGCCGGAATCGCCGCCGCCATCATAGTGGTGGTGCTGGCCATCGGAAACAAGGACAGGGAACTCATCGACACTTTTGACGATCCCGCACTGGCGTACGCCCAGGTAGAGGACGCCTTCAATCAGATATCAAGCAAGATGGCCCGCGGCATAGAAATTGCCTCGGAATCAGACACTACCGCTAAAATAAATGAACCTGAAACAGAATAAAGAAATGAAAAAGATACTTACAATAGCAGTCCTGCTGCTCATATTCATCTGCGCCGACGCACAAAACGGCAAGAATCTCTACAAGAAGTATTCGGAAGCAGAAGGGGTAAGCGCCGTTTACATTTCCCCCGCAATGTTCCGGATGATGGGCAAACTTCCCGACCTGAACGTAGAGGGACAGAGTGTCAACCTCGCCCCCATAATCAAAACGATGTCTGGTCTTTATCTCATAAACAGCGAGAATCCAGAGATTAACGCCGGCCTGGCGAAAGAGGTGGAGAAGTTCATTTCCAAGGGCGACTACGAACTCCTGATGGAGACCAAAGACGCCGGCGAGACGGTGCGCATGTACACCGTGGGCACCGAAACGGTGGTCGAGAGTTTCGTGATGATTGCATCCGAAGAAAACCAGACTACCTTCATCTGCCTCGACGGCAAGATGAACCGCGAAGAGTTGGAAGCCATCCTCGCCGAGAAGATGCAGGAGTAATCCTAGCGCAGCCTCAATTCTTTGCTTTCAAACGGTATCGGATAGGTCGACATCCACACTGTGGGTGTGACCTCTTTTGTGGCGGCCGAGACGGCCCAGACTTCTATCGTCTTGCCCAACATATCGGGCGTAAGCGGATAGTAGTACGTGTAATTGCCTTCGGTATCGTTCAGCCAGACCTGCCAGCCCCAAGGGTTGCAGGTGTAGGACGGGGCGCGGTCGGGACAGCCCCTCCACTCACCGTCTATCTTTAGGGCAGCCCAGGCGCCTTCTCGGGGGAACTTGCCGTCGATGGCGATACACAGGTATGCGCCCTGGGGAATCTCGTCGAGGGTGATTTCTTTAGTAAAGCAGTATCCCTTCCACTCTTCGAACTCGCCCTTCTTCATCCAGTAGGTCGGGAAGAGGTTGGTGGCGTGCCAGGCGGTGCGGTCCACCTGTTTGCCGTCGCGGAACCCTTTGATTTCGGTGATGCGCAGCGGGGTGAAATCGAGGTGGAAGTAGCGGAATTCTCCAACCCCGCTCAGGTCAATCTCCATCTTGGTATCGCTTAGGAAGGTAACTGTCTTCCAGCTTTTTAAGTCCTTTGAGACATACGCCGTGGCGCCCTCCTCTATGTAGTATGGCTGCATCGAAAATTCGTCGTATGTTTCGATTACAAGCTTATCCAGGGTTGTCACCTCTCCCAAATCCAGATTGAGTGCGGTAGTGAACGGTTTGAAGAACTCGTCGCGGATGGCCACGGAGAAGGATGTGCCCAGGTCGTCGTCGAACATAAAGCGGTCCCAGCAGTCACGGATGGTGAACGAACGCTGGTTGAACAGGGCGTCGCGGGCTGCCTGAACCTGCGCGATATTTGTGGGTCCGGAGCGCTCCAGCGAACGGAGTTCCAGCGCATTGTTGTCGGCGGCATAGGTCATCGCATCGTAGATGCACTGCCCTTCGCGAGGATATTCGGTCGGCTGCAGTTCGGCCAGTTTTCTGTGGTACGGCTGCTTGAGTTTATCCCCCGGGAACTTTATCCTCATAGAGCGACCCTTGGCCAGGGCGTCGGCCCATTTGCCGTCGAGCGAGGCTTTTTTGAATGTGCCCTTGACGACCTTTGCGTTGTAGCTCTGGCCGGGCATGCCCAGCAACTTCACGGTGACTTCATCGCCAACCTTGTCGTTTACAATTTGATACGGGATGCCGCTGATGGCCACTTTGTCCTTTTCGGGAACGGTGGTGATCTTTATGAGTGCGGCGCGGAACGGCAGCACCTCAACCTCTATCGATTTGCCGTAAGCATAGCTGCCCAGATCGTAGATATAAGGATGATACTGACGGACTTGAACCTTCTTCGCAGGGTCCAGACCGGTCTCTTCACCCAGGTTGACGATGTATTTCACCGGCTCCCAGGTGAGGTTGCGGAGCGTCAGGAAGCGGGTCGTGCCGTCACCGCGGCTGAGCGCTTCCGGGCCGTACTGCTCTTCCGGCAGACGCTTGGCATTAACCAGGATGTCACGGTACTGACGGTGGAGGTTGTAGATGAAAGCCAGCATCGGATATTCGTCGTCCCGCAGCAGCCAGGGATTGGCGTAAATCTGCGGCGCCATAATCAGCTCGCGGCCGAACGCCTGCAATATCAGGTCGTCTTCCCAATAATCGAGGCAGGAACTAAGGCACACGCCGTGGTCTTCGGTCAGACGGGTAAGGTTTTCGGGCGCCTTGCGGGCTATCGCCTGGCCGCGGTGGTGCGGCGCCGTCATCGTATTTGTCATAAAGACATCGATGTAGGTCTCGTCGCCGCCCAGCAGATAGGTCGTGGAATACTTGGTGCCGGGGCCAAGCTTCAGGCGATGGTTCAGCAGCACGAAATCGGGCCGTATTTCGCGTACCTTTGCCATCATCTGCTCGAAATAATCGTATTTGGAGGGGCGCAGCTGGCCGCAGACGCCGTCCATCTTGAACAGCCCGAGGTTGTAGTCGCGTACAAACTCCCACACCATATCCATTCTCTCGGAAGCCTCTTCCTCGGTATCGCCAAAGCCGTCCGGGCCGCCCCAGACACCCAGGCTGGCGCCGAATCCCGCCGCCTTGTCGCGTATGGGTCCCAGTCCGTGCGGGTACTGGTTATGGAATCGTTCTGAGCGTGTAGAGCCGTAGAAATGACGGCCGTCCAGCATTCCGGCATCAAAGGCGAAAATGTCCAGCTCCATCCCGTAGGTGTCGTACAGCCACTGGAAAAACTCGAGCTCGGCGTAGGTCTGCGCCTCGCTGGGTCCTTCGTTGGTGTGGCTCATCCAGGTGAAATATTCCGCCTTCGAGGGCGTGGTCTCTTCGGCCCCCGCTATGGGGTATGTCTGGGCATTGACGCTTGTAAACGCGACGGCAGCCATCGCTGCCAGTAGAATCATCTTTTTCATATCATCAAAGGTAATGATTTTTTGCCGTGGAGGCAAAGACGCTGGTACCCAGCAAAATGCAAAAAGATACCCCATACGTTAAACAGGGGGTGTCTTCGTGTAAATTACTGAGGAATAGGTGTTTACCCTACACGTGGTTCTTGGCGAACCCACGACGACCTGCGGTAGAGGGGCTTTCAGAATATGTGAGATAATCCTAATCGAACGCCAGCGAGGTATATCGCCTCAGGTAGAACTGGTCAATGGTGCCGGTGCCTTTGCGGGTCACAAGGAACCGTACAATCTCGGCGACCTCCTCCGGCTGCAGCAGCTCCTCCGCCTTGATGTCGGGCCGCATCTTGCGGACCATATCGGTGGCCACGCCGCCGGGCGAAATCAGATGCACGCGGATGCCGAACGGCTGCACCTCCTTTGCCAGCACCTTGGTGAAGCCGGTGAGGGCGTGTTTGCTGGAGGAATAAACCGACTGGTTGATATAGCCCTTGAATCCCACCACAGAAGCGATGTTGATGATGATGGGCTTTGCCGACTGCTCCAGATAGGGCAGGGCCTCCCGGCAAATGAAGAACGGCGCCTTGGCATTGACGGCGAAGATGGCGTCCCACTGCGCGGGCGACACTTCGGCAAAACTGCCCAGCTGCGCCAGCCCGGCGCAATTGACCAGCAGGTCCAGTCCGCCGAAGGCAGACACCGTCTCTGAAACTATATACGAATATGAATCCACCGAAGAGAGGTCGGCCACGACTGGCTTGACGCGGACGGCAAACTCCGAAGCGATTTCATCGGAAACACGCTTCAGATCCTCTTCCGAGCGAGCCACCAGCGCCAGGTTGTAGCCGACGCCGGCCAGTTCACGGGCAATCGCCAGGCCGATGCCGCGGGAGGCGCCGGTCACCAGCGCCGTCATCTTGGATGCATCTGCCATAAGCTAACCCTCCAGGATCTGGCCGGCGGCATTCTTTGTGTCGACCTTTTCTATGATGCGCTCCAGTATGCCGTCCTCAGAAAAGATAAAGGTGCGGCGCAGAGTGCCCATTGTGCTCTTGCCGTACATCTTTTTCTCTCCCCACGCTCCGAAATCCTGCAGCATCTGCATCGATGTGTCGGCCAGCAGGCGGAACGGCAGCTCGTATTTGGCGCGGAAGCCGGTGTGGCTCTTGGCGCTGTCCTTGCTGACACCCACCACGTTATATCCGGCGGCGGTCAGCGCGGCGTAATTGTCGCGGAAACTGCAAGCCTCGGCAGTGCAGCCGGAAGTGTTGTCCTTGGGGTAGAAATAGATGATGGTCTTGCGTCCCTTGCCGATGAAGTCGGCGCTGCTGACCATATTCCCGTCCTGGTCCATGACCTCAAAGGCGGGCATTTTGTCACCGATCTTTAGCATATAAACAGTCTTTTTTCAGTTTGAATCAAAGATAACAAAAATTATAATTAACTTTGACAAATAAGTCAATCGAATAACTTAACTGTAAATGACCTCTATGGCATCTTTCAGATACATCACTGCATTGACATTGGCGGCGCTGCTGGCGGCCATATCATTGCAGGCAAAGACCGATTCAAAACCGCTGACAAGCGCGGCTTCCAGCTCCCTGAGCCGGACGGCGCCGCAGGAGCGCTCCTACACCCACATCCTCAAGTCAGCGAAGGAGCACGGCGGCGACTATGTCTGGAAGATGTGCAAAGACAAGGAGGTGGTCGACGGCCCCGAGCAGATCTCCAGCCCCGGCTACGACGATTCCGGCTGGATGGAGGCGATAGTCCCCGGCACCGTGCTGCACTCGCTTGTAGAGAACGGCGTCTATCCCGACCCGTACTATGCCGACAACAACGAGATAGAGAAGGGGCTGATTCCCGACCTGGCAAAGGCGGGCCGTGACGAATATACATACTGGTTCCGCACCAAACTGGAATTTCCCTACGATGCCGACCCCGGCCGCCGCATCTGGATGCAGTTCGACGGCATCAACTACCACGCCGAGGTGTGGCTCAACGGTAAAATGCTCACCACCTGGACGGGAATGTTCTGGGAGGAGAGGGTAGAGATAAGCGAGTTCATCCACCTCAAGGGAGAGAACGTACTGGCCATCAGGGTGCTGCCGATTGACAGCCCCGGTACGCTGGCGGCCCGCAGTTGGGGTGCCGGAAAGGAGTTCCACAACGGCGGCGACGGCTGGATTGGCCGTAACGTTACTATGCTGATGAGCGCTGGCTGGGACTTTACTTTCTGCGACGGCGTGCGCGACCGCAATACCGGCATCTGGAAGGATATCAAGATATACCAGTGCCGCGAGGCATCCGTATTCAACCCGTTCGTCCGTTCTGAACTCAGTCATCCCGGCTACGACGAGGCCCGCGAAACCATCTCCGTGGAGGTGCTCAACAACACCATGGGCAGCCTGGATCTTGACGTGGAGGCGGAAATCGAGGGCACGGGCATCGTGGTCTCGAAGCCTGTCAAGCTGCTCCGTTGCGAAAAACGCGAGGTGGTGTTCACACCGGAGGAGTTCCCGCAGCTTGTCATCAAGAATCCCAAGCTCTGGTGGCCGGTGAACAAGGGCCCCCAGAACCTCTATAACCTCAAGGTGCGCGCCGTGATTCGCGGAACCACCGTCGACCAGGCGGCCATCAGATTCGGCATCCGCGAGGTCCGCGCCGACCGCAACACCCCCGACAAATCCAAGATATTCTATGCGAACGGCCGCAGGATATTCATCCAGGGGACCAACTGGATTCCAGAGGCTATGTGCCGTGCCGACGACGCCCGCATTTACGCACAACTGCGTTACACTGCCCAGAGCGGCGTCAATATGCTGCGACTGTGGGGCGGCGGCATCACCGAGAGCGACTATTTCTACTCGCTCTGCGACGAACTCGGCATCCTTGTCTGGGAGGAATTCTGGATGACTGGCGACACCAAGCACCCCGTGGACCAGGGCGTCTATCTGAAGAACGTGGCCTCGGCCGTGCGCCGCACCCGTACACATCCGTGCCTGGCATTCTACGTATGCTCCAACGAATCGACCTATACACAGGGCGTACCTGAACTCATACAGATGCTGGACGGCACGCTGCCCTACCAGATGCAGAGCGAATGCGACGGCGTGCACGACGGCAGCCCCTACAAGACGGTGAACCCGATGAGCTACTACGAGAACACCGCCTCCGAGCGCGGCAGCCGTGTGGACGGCTTCAACCCCGAATACGGCGCCCCCTGCCTCCCTACGGCCGAATGCATCAAGGAGATGATGCCCGAGAAGGACTGGTGGCCCATCGGCGGTCCGGTGTGGAATTATATGGAGGGCAACGGCTTCTACAAGATGACCACCCTCTACAAGGATATGACCGACCAGTTTGGCGAGTCGAATAATATTGATGAATATGCAGAGCGTGCCCAGTTTGTGGGGGCGATGATGTACAAGGGCATCAGCGATGCCTGGCGGTACAATATGCTGGACAGTGGCGACCGCTTCACCTCCGGCTACCTCTTCTGGTTCCACAACAGCCCCATACCGCAGACCCCGAGCCGTATGTGGCACTGGAGCCTGGAGCCGACCGCAGCGCTCTACGCTATGGCCAACGCCGCCGAGCCGGTGCACCCGATATTCGACTACATAAAGAACACAGTTTCGGTGGCCAACGACCTTGCTGAGGCGCAGCCCGGCTGCAAAGTCACCGTTGAGGTGATTGACGTCCCCGGCAAGAAGGTCTGGAGCGGCTCGGCGACTGTGGATGTTCCTGCCGAAGGCACCGCCTGCGATGTTATCAAACTCGATTTCCCGGCCGACATTTACCCGGTACACTTCATCAAACTGAGACTGTATGACAAGACCGGCAAGCAGATCGGCAGCAGCTTCTATTGGCGCTCTACCAATGAATACAAGGGCGCCAACAGTGTCAGCGGCCCTTGCACCGGCGGCTTCCAGGCCATCAACAACCTGCCCGAGATAAAACTGCGCGCCAAGGTCAGCAGCGGTTATGATGCCGATGGCGAACATGTCACCAAGGTGGCGTTGAAAAATCCCGCCAGGACGGTGGCGTTCTTCACCCGCCTGCAGTGGCTCGGCCCGGACGGCAAGAGCGTGCGCCCGTCGTTTTACAGCGACAACTTCTTCTGCCTGATGCCGGGCGAAAGCCGCACAATCGATATCAACAACCTGCCCAAAGACCTCCCGGCCGGCACTTACACTCTGGTTGTGGGAGGCTTCCGCCAGAAAGAACAGCGATTCAAGGTTGAGGTTAAATGAGAAGAACGGCCGTCATATTTGCCCTGACCCTCGCAATCCTAACTGCCTGCGAGAGTGACGCCACGCTGCTTAAAAGGGAAATCCGCGAGGATGTCCTCATAGATAAGGTCGACTCTCTGGCACGGGCGGTGGCCTCCACCGGCTTTAACGCCGGCAATGTTTACAAGGAGGTCTGGATCCGCGATTTCAACACCTTTATTGAGCTCTCCCTGGAGGTGATGCCAGAGGCTGAGGTGCGTGGCGCGCTGGATACATTCTTCGACTTCCAGGGCGAGGACGGCAACATCCCCGACGCCTTCGTGGAGGTGGCCGACACGGAGAATCTGGGCTACAAATACCGATTCTGCGAGGCGCGGCCCGGTCTGGCGGCCCACAAGAACACCGTGGAGACCGACCAGGAGAGCTCGCTGGTTCAGGCGGTGGCGCAGTATGTAGATATCACTGGTAACGTGGCCTATCTGTCCACCGCGCTGCCGCATCTGGAAAAGGCCATGGAATTCCTGCGCCGCGACAAGTGGAACGACACCTACGGCCTGATTACCGGCGCCACAACTGCCGACTGGGGCGACGTGCAGCCGGAACACGGTTGGGGCGTGGAGATAGACGAAAATACCCATTACACCATTGATATTTACGACAACGCGATGTTCGCCTTGGCGCTGGGAGACCTGGCTCACCTGTGCCATCTGGCCAATGCCGACAGCAGTGCCGCCCGCTGGCAGGCGCTGCGCGATACCGTGGCCGGTAATGTCCGCCGCCATCTCTGGGACGCCTCCAGACAGAAATACATCCCGCATATCTACCTTAACGGCTCTCCCTTCCCAGAAGATTTCGATGAAGACGAAATCTGGTATCACGGCGGCACGGCCGTAGCGGCCCAGGCAAGGCTTCTGACTTCGGAGGAGCTGGCTGCGGTGAACGCCCGTATGGTGCAGAACGTGAAGGATGCGGGTGCGCAGAGCATCGGCCTGACGCTCTATCCCTGCTATCCCGACGGCTTCTTTGCCAACCCGATGATGGGGGCTTGGCAATATCAGAACGGCGGCGACTGGACCTGGTTCGGTGGCCGTATGATCCAGGCGCTCATAGACTATGGTATGATTCGTGAAGCGTATGAAGAATTGAAGCCGATGCTGCAGCGGGCGGTGGACGACGGCGGCTTTTACGAATGGTACAAGATAGACGGGACACCGGTTGGCAGCGGTACCTACCGCGGCGCCGCCGGCGTGCTGTACAAGGCAAACCGAATGTTACGCGATTATTCTAACAATCTTTAAATACACGTCAGTATGACCAACATCTCAAGACGCAAATTCATCCAGGTCGGCGCAGTAAGTGCAGCCGGCGCTATCGCGGCCACCAGCGGCCTATCCGCAATGGAAGCCATGGACCCGCGCAAAAAGAAAAAATCGGCAAACCAGCCCGCTCCCAAGCCCGAAAAGGTGCGTATGGCAGCTGTCGGCATCGCCAACCGCGGCCGTCAGATTATCCAGGAGTTCGATGCCACCGGACTGTGCGAGTTCGTGGCCCTGTGCGACGTCGATCCCAAGAGCAAGGAGAGCCAGCAGACCATCGCCGAGCATCCCAACGCCAAGGTCTTCACCGACTTCCGCAAGTTGTTCGATGAGTACGGCAGCCAGTTCGACGCCGTCTGCATCGCCATTCCCGACTTCTCCCACTTCCCCGTGACAATGCTCGCGCTCAATCAGGGCAAGCACGTCTACGTAGAGAAACCAATGGCCCGCACGTTCTACGAGTGCCAGCTGATGATGGACAGCGCCCGCCGCCATCCCAACCTGGTTACACAGGTCGGCAACCAGGGCCACTCCGAGGCCAACTACTGGCAGTTCAAGACCTGGGTAGAGGCCGGCATCATCAAGGATGTATACCGCATCGACGCCTTCTTCAACGCATGGCGCCGCTGGTATCCGTACGATCCCAACATCGACCATTATCCCGAGGCAATGCCCGTTCCCGACGGCATGGAATGGAACATCTGGAACACCACCGCACAGTTCCACGACTACAACGACAAGTATCATCCCGGCAACTGGCGCGGCTGGTACGACTTTGGCCTGGGCGCCCTCGGCGACTGGGGAGCCCACATCATCGACACCTGCCACGAGTTCCTGCAGCTTGGTCTGCCGTATGAGATTGATCCGCTCAAGATAACCGACTACAACGACTACTTCTTCCCCAAAGAGACCACCCTCCGCTTCAAGTTCCCGTCCCGCGGCGATATGCCGCCGGTTGACCTTACCTGGTACGACGGCGAGACCAATTACCCGCCCATCCCGGAAGGCTACGGCAAGCGCGATGTGAACCAGGACGACGTCCCGGCTTCGGGCCAGAACGTTCCCGGCCAGGATTTGTCGCTGAGCCCCGGCAAGGTGATTTACTCCAAGGACCTCACATTCCGCGGCGGCACCCATGGCGCAACACTGCAGATCATACCTCCCGAAGTGGCAAAAGCCATGGAAGGCAAACTCCCCGAAGTGCCTCCGACACCCTCCAACCACTACGCCAACTTCCTCAAGGCTTGCAAGGGAGAAGAGAAGACCCGCAGCCCGTTCGAGGTATTCGGCCCTATGTGCCAGACCTTCTGCCTGGGTATCATCGCCATCCGCACCCAGCGCAAGATAACCTTCGACAGGGTTACCAACACCATCCTGGGCGATCCGTTTGCAAACAGTCTGCTCACCGACCGTCCTCCGCGCAAGGGTTGGGAAGAGTACTATAAAATGTAAGGAAATATGAAAAGACTGATACTGATCGTCGCCGCCACGGCGATGATGGCTTCTTCTTGCGGCCAAAAGGCCAAAACCGACCCCGTGGCCGACGCCTTGGCGATAGAAACCGCCGCCGACAATACCCTTTCGGCAGCCGAAGAGGCCGCCGGATGGCAGCTGTTGTTCGACGGCAAGACCACCGAGGGGTGGCAGAGCGCCAAGCCCGTCAATATGGGTAAGTTTCCTGAAGGAGGATGGGGCATCACCGACGACGGCCTGCTGTATGTATTTGCCGGTGACGGCGCCGAGAGTGCAAACGGCGGCGACATCATCACCACCCGCAAATACCGCAACTTCATCCTCAAGGTCGATTTCAAGATGACCGAGGGTGCCAACAGCGGCATCAAGTACTTTGTGGATCCGTTCCTGAACACAGGTGCCGGTAGCGCCATCGGCTGCGAGTTCCAGATTCTGGACGACGACAATCATCCCGACGCCAAGCTGGGCGTGAACGGCAACCGCACTTTGGCCTCTTTGTACGACCTGATTCCCTCAAAGCACGTTCCTCTTGCCGACAAGTTCGGTTGGCACACCGCAATGGTTGTGGTAAACGGCAATCACGTAGAGCATTGGCTGGACGGCGAAAAGGTTGTGGAATATGAGCGCAACAACCAGATGTGGGATGCATTTGTAGACTACAGCAAATATCGCGACTGGCCCGACTTCGGCAACTACGAAGAGGGTTACATCCTGCTGCAGGACCACGGTCATCAGGTGTTCTTCAAGAATATCAAGATCAAGGAGCTGTAGAGAAAACAGGACACAAAAAATGGACGACCGTCAAAGGCCGTCCATTTTTTATTTGAATGATTGTACTACAGAGTAACGGAAATGGGATGACTCTTCATGTTCTCACCACCCTTGTTGCCCCAGGAGTAGACGGTAATCTTACTTGCGGGAATTGCGGGAAGATCGGCACGAGGAATCGAGAACTCAAGTTCAGCACCCTTTGCTGGATCAAATGTGCCATTTGCATTGTAGTGGGTTTTGATATCACCGCTGGGCAGGATGGTGCTGTCTCCGAGAGGTGTTGCTGCGAATGCAGGAGCATCGCTGGTACCAGCGAAAGGCCAGATGACGAATATGAACTCGTAAGGGCCGTTTTCCCAAAGAGTGCTACCACCGGTTGATGCGTCGTTATCCAGGTCAAATGCGTAGTATACGTAGCCCTTGCCGTTCCAGATGTCGGTGTACTGGAAAGTGGTTCTTCTGGTGTAGAAGTAGAGGTTTGTTTCGTCGCTAGCCATCTTGAATTCTGCATAACGTGCTTCGGCGGCATCGTTGGTTGCGCCCTTAACCTTTGCCCAGTCGCTCATGTCGCCGTCGATGGTGATCTGAACGGGACCTTCTTCTGCATAAACGAAGAGATCCTTGACCTGAACGGCCTCGTCATTATTGGCGGAGGTCGAGATATTCAATCTGAAGAAGCTGAGCACGGTGGGATCAAAAGGACCAAAGTCGGGGATGCCGGAATCCACGCCATCCTTGAATGCCAGGTCAATCTCGTTCCAGCCAACTTTTACATCACCCAGCTTGCCTGTCCAGGAGAGTTCGTTGTTGTCGAGTACAGTACTTGTCAACTCAACCAAAGCATCAGCCAGGTTGAGTTTCTCGACCGTACTTACATAATACTTGAAGTGCAGGTGACCGTTTGCGAGGGTGAAACTGGGATTTTTAACCTCAGGGGCCTTAAAGTAAATATTGGCTTTACCGCCGGGGCCCATCAGGCCGGAAACACTGTTATTGATGGGGTTCCAGCTACCCTGGCCGCCGATAGAAACAAAGCTGCTGAAGGATTCGGGAGTATTGTTGAACAGATACAGCCTGTCTGCCTCGGGTACGGTGCAGGTGCTCTCGGGCTCTTCGTTTGCGGGAGTGGGGCAGCTGCGTACATAGAAAGTGGTCTTTATATCAGGATTATTCTTGGCAGAAACGGTTACTGCGACAAAGTTGTCAGGATTAACCGTAACGGTATTGCCGGTAACTGTAATGATACCGTCATCGCTGATGGTGAAAGCACCCTCTGCATAAGAATACTCAACACCGGACTTATCCATACCTGCAGGTGCTACATCAAAGAAATCCTTGAGGTCAGCACTCTTGCCAACGGGGATAAAGAGTTTGGAAGGTTTGATTTTTGAGGTGATGGCGGTTATTGTGGTTTCTGCGTAAACGAAGAGATCCTTGACCTGAACGGCCTCGTCATTATTGGCGGAGGTCGGGATATTCAATCTGAAGAAGCTGAGCACGGTGGGATCAAAAGGACCATAGTCGGGGATGCCGGAATCCACGCCATCCTTGAATGCCAGGTCAATCTCGTTCCAACCAGCCTTTACATCACCCAGCTTGCCTGTCCAGGAGAGTTCGTTGTGGTCGAGTTCGGTACTTGTCAACTCAACAAACCCATCAGCCAGGTTGAGCTTCTCGACCGTACTTACATAATACTTGAAGTGCAGGTGACCATTCGCGAGGGTTAAAGCGGGGTTGGTAACCGCAGGTGCCCTAAAGTAAATATTGGCTTTACCGCCGGGACCCATCAGACCGGAAACACTGTTGTTGATGGGGTTCCAGCAACCCTGGCCGCCGATAGAAACAAAACTGCTGAAGGATTCGGGAGTGTTGTTGAACAGATACAGCCTGTCGGCCTCGGGTACGGTGCAGGTGCTCTCGGGCTCTTCGTTTGCGGGAGTGGGGCAGCTGCGTACATAGAAAGTGGTCTTTATATCAGGATCATTCTTGGCAGAAACGGTTACTACGACAAAGTTGTCCGAAGGATTGGCGTCTGTGGAGTTGCCGGTAACTGTAATGATACCCTTGTCGTCAATTTCAAACGCGCCGGCTGCATAATCATAATTCACAGAAGTCTTAAGTGCGCCTTCGGGACCTACTTCAAAGAAATCCTTGAGGTCAGCGCTCTTGCCAACGGGAATGAAGAGCTTGGAGGGTTTGAGTTTTGCAGTGATGGATTCGATAGAAGGAGCGATAACAGCTTTAGGGATAGCAACCTGGTTACCACCAATGGTGATGTAGACATATTCCTCATCCTCCGTAATAGAAGGTTCGGGACCGGTCTTCTCGCCGCAGTCTTTCCAAGTGTCTTCTGCTCCGAAGCGATACCACCACTTGTTGTTGTCAAACTTGAATTCGGGAACCTTTACGGTTGCGGGAACTGGCTTGCCGGAGGCATCCTTGACAACCTGGTCGTTTACAGTCCATACCAGTTCGCCGTCAACTTCCTTGATACCGATGGTGGGGGCGGTGGCGTCCTGACCGGGCTCTCCGTCCTTGATGGTGGCGGTTGTGCCGTTGGAGAATTTGATTACATAGCCGTCTTCGGTTTCGGTTACGGAGTCAACATAAACCTTGTCCTTGAGGGCATTGGCAATTGTGAACGCACTGTTGGCCGTTTCGGTCGTAGTGGTGAGTTCTGCCATTCTTTCCTCAAGTGCGCCGAGACGGTCGTAAACGTCTTTTAAGTCAGGTGTGCAGGAAATGCCCAGGAAAAGGGCACCTGCCAGCAAAAGAAAAGAGAGTTTTCTCATAATTGATAATAATTTGGTTGAATATTTGAGTAAATCGGTTGACGTATTATCTCTACAAAATTATAACTAAAAAACCGGAAAATCAATCGGTATTTGTAAAGAATCCTCAAAAAAGATTTTAGTGTGTTTCGAATCGGGTTTTTCGATTGACTTTTTATAATTTTGTAGATAACATGAGGTACAAAAGACTGATTCTGACAATTTACCTGGCACTGCTGCTGGCACCGGTTCCGGCCAGGGCCCAGTATATCTGGACTGCGGTCAGCAACGAGGCGCTTTACTCCAATATGCTGACCTACCTGCGCACCTTCCAGAACGATCTGGTGGGCGAGCCGGTCTATTACATGGCCCAGGACCTGATGGTGCAGATGGAGGCGGCCTACCGCACCGACCCATTTATCTGGATGAGCCAGGTGCACAACTTCTGCAATAAGCTGGAGGCGATGTATCCGCCCTCGCTCAGCCATCCCAAGGTATCAAATAACTCTGAGGACCGGTACGACAAGATCCGCCGCGGCATTACCCGCCTGCGCGACTTCCCGATGCACGAAGTGACCCTCTCATACGAGACGCCGCCGCCCGCCAGCGGCCAAGCCGAAGCTTTCACCTCCGCCAACAAGCAGTGGCTGCAGTATAAGCGAGAGGAGTTTTTCCGTTTCCTGCGCGGCCCCCGTCCTACAGGAGACGAACTGCAGGTGGCCAAGCTCTACAGTTCCGGAGTCGTGCTCCGCACCAGGGACGTATGCATCGGCATTGATATATGCTACGGGGAAGGGCTTTACGACGGCCTTTACAAGGAAGAGCTGGCCGATATGCTGGACGTGCTGTATGTCACTCACGCCCACGGCGATCACTATGACCTCGAACTGTTCCGGATGATGATGGCCAAAGGCAAACCGGTGGTCGGCCCCTCGACTATGGCCCGTCACTTTACCGGAGTAGAAGGAGAAAAACATTTCTGGGAGGACAGCCATCTGGAACCCGAGGTCATCGGCGGCGTGGTCACAACCCAGGCCTATATGTCAGCCCAGGGCGAGGATCCCTGCCTTCTCTATCTCATCCAGATCGGAGACTGGCGCATAATTCACATCGGCGACAATTCCCACCACGAGAACGAGGAGCTTATTTACCCGCTCTTCCCTATGGCGGACGTGGTGTTTGCGCCTGTGTTCCAGGGTGTCGTGTATCTTTTCACCAGCACTCTCGCCGCCCCGAATCCCGACAATGTCGGGCAGGTCTACATAAATATCCACGAAAACGAATGGCACCACGAGATTCACGGCCGTATCTCATATGAATATCTGTATAACCACAACGGCGCCCTTAACAACGCCGGCCGGCCGTACCCGTCGGTTGCAATAGTGGACAACGGCGAACACATAACCCTTTACAAATAGGTCGATATGAAGGTTATATACATATTTTTGACGATGCTGGCTACGGTGCTCACCGCCTCCTGCAACGGGAAGGGAAATCCCGGAGATAAAACCTCTGACGGCGATATCTGGGTGCACGTCAAGCCGCTCGTGGCCAAGGTTGAGGTCAGCAGCGAAGGGACGCTTATGGAGACCTATGAGTACACTTATGACGAGAAGGGGCGGTTGCTGACGCTCAAACAGACCGACAATCTCTCCAAGACGGAGATGCTGGATTTACAGTATACATATACGGGAGAAAACGAATTGAAAATTAGCGGAAAGTTCTATCCCATTTCCACCAACCGGTTCATAGACGTGACCTATTCTTCCACCTCAGTGGCTTCTTACGGCAAAGGCCGGAGGGTAGGCACTTTGACCTATACCGGCAGCTGGAGCGGTGCCTGGACATACACCACCTGTCACGACGAGAACGGGGTCGCGGCCAGTACCGAATGTAAGGACGCCTTCGCCTCCAAGGAGGGCTATTACACCTCCGACATGGTCTACAGCGAGGAATATTCCGTCTCCGGCGGCACCGTCGTCCAGGCTGTGGCCGGCACCGACATCAAGGCGAAGAGCGACAAGGCCACAAGCACCGCCAACACTTCGTCTTTGAAAACCGTTTATACCGCAAGCGACAAGGCCGACAAGCAGAACTTTGCGGCATACCTTATGCCGTGCACCTTCCCGGTGTGGGTCGCGGCCGGCCTGCCGGGCAACAAGCAGCTGATAACGGGTATTAGCAGCTATACAGGCGATATCAAGTCGGCCGAATCCTCTACCATCGATTATACTTTCGATGCCGAGGGCAACATAGACACCGCCGTCCGCACTGACAGCAATGCCGGCCAACCCATCCTGGTCCGCACGTACAAGTTCACGTATCTTTAGAGGAAGCGTCCCGGCACCTGAGTGTTCCCAATGGTGGAAAATCGGCCCCATTGGGTACAAAATCGGCCCGAATCGTACCCAATGGAAGCGTTTTGACCCCATTGGGAGCGGAATTAGTAAAACAACATATCCTGCGCCTGCTGGGCGCGGCGGTTCTGGACGGCGTTCATCTTGCCAAAGTTCCACTTGATACCGAACATCACGTAGCGACCCAGGATCAGCCGGTAGCTGTCCTGCACATAGTCCTCGGCGTCGATGTGGCTCAGGTTGCGCATCTGGCCCAGAATGTCGTGCGCGGCAATGCTCAGTGTGACCGTGCCGATATCCTTGGCGATGGACTGGTCCCAGTGCCACTCCGGACGGCCGTATCCTTCGGCATATCCGGTAAAGAAGTTGTAGTTCAACTCGGTCCATATCCTGAACTTGTGCGGGGTTTTGTAGCTGCCCGACATGCCGATACGGTTCTCCGTGGTGATGACGTCCTTGCTGCCCGGAGTCGAGAAATGGGCATAGTTGAAGCCGTTTGTAAAGCCCACAGTCATCGACCAGGGGTCTTTGTTGTACTTGATATGGATGCGTTCGTTGGTGTAATAATTGTCGGTATTGTTCTCCTCGAAGCCGCTCGCGCCGCTGTAGAACCAGTTCCCGCTTTCATCACCCCAGAACTGCTCCATAAATGCCGAATAGTCGGTCTTGCCCGCCTCCAATGGATCTATCGGCCGGGAGGCCCTGTAGCCTATCGAATTGCTGTAAACTCCGCGAAGATTCAACTCAAAGGAGAGGGTACGTTCCTTATTGAGAGGGGCGTTATACCCGGCATTGGCATTTAAATATCCGCGCGGCCGTTTGGCGTTGACCGGGACGTTGTACTGCACGCCGTGTGTGTCGTACCAGAAGGCGTTAATTACGGGGTGCAGCGTCATATTGTATGACAGCGATGCATTCAGCGAAGAGAACTTCTTTGGGAAACCCTTGCGGAATGAAAGCGAAGAGTAAAGAGAAGTGTACGGGCGCAGGTAAATGTTGCCGGCGCTTATCCGTGTCGGATTGGAGACATTCAGCGTTGGCAGCATCTGGGAGCCCAGCGGTTGCACTTGCTGGCCTGAGACATAACAATAGAGGTTTGTGGCATCTTTGAAGTAACTTATGTTGATCCTTGGCATTACGCTCCATATCCAATCTTCTCCGGTGAGGGCTTCAATTCCCTGTGAGCGTGAGAACACCCGGTTTTGGATACCCTCAGCAGAAGCACCGATGCCGAACTGCCAGCCTTTGAGAATATACGATCCGGTAGCGCCATAGCTTTGACGCAAGTACCGGCTGTCGGACAGCGTTGAATAATAATCATTGGCACTGCCGTCGGCATTGAATGCATCGCGCAGCGAATAATCCCAATTGCCGGAAAACGATGTCTGGGTTGACAATCTGAACTTTTCTCCAAAGGGTTCTGTGTAACCAAGGGAAGCATAGAAACGGTTGGCTCTCGCGAACTGGTTGTAATGCAGGTCGATGTTTTGAACGGCACCGCCGGCCATGGTGTTGGAATACTCCTGGCTGGTCCCATTGCCTTTGTTAAAAGAGTAATTGATATTACCGGTAATCGAACGCATCATATTTCCGCCAATTCCCAGATATCCGCCGCTGGCATATGCAGAGAAAGACTTGTTTATGCCGTCGTCGTGGGCGGTGCGGTTACTGCTGTTAAGCGTCATCATCTCCCGCGTGGTCTGGGTGCCGGCCTCGGAGTCGGAATGGGACTCCCTATGGTTTAAGCTTGTTCCTACGGTGTACTTGAATTTGCCTTCCTCCTTCCTTACAGATGCATTCGCCTGGAGTGAATTACCCTGATAGAAGGCCTTGTTTGTCGATTCGGAGAGCATATCGCCCTCCTCCTGGAAAGTGGTGCGAAGAGTCTTGGACGCCGATTTTGTGCCGGAGTAGTTATAGGAAGTTGATGCAGCCAGCTCGACATCCTTCACGCGGGTAGTCACAGCGTTCACGCCAAGCTGGGCGGATGTGGTCAGGCCGCCACCACCGCCAATGTTGAATGTCTGCCCGTCCTCTGTGGTGAAGACCTGCCCGCCGTCGGAAATGTTCGACGCGTTGCCGACGAACGTGAGCTGGTCCTTCGGATTGTAGGTGGAAACCATCGACTTGACGCTGTATAGCAGGCCACGGTCGTCGCGCAGTTCGTTGTCGGAGAAGTCCAGCGTCGTGCCGCCTTTGGCTGCGACATTGCCGAACCATCCATCCTCATATTCCTTCTTGAGCGCCACGTCCACCTCCTTGGTCCGTTTGCCGTCTGCGATGCCGGTGATGCGCTCCTCGTCGGACTTCTTGTCAATAACGCGGATCTTGTCCACGATGGATGCCGGCAGGTTATTGAGCGCCATCGACTGGTCTTCAAAGAAGAAGGTCTTGCCGTTTACTGTGATACGGCTCACCTCCTCTCCGTTTACCCGCACCTTGCCCTCGTCAGAAATGTCGATGCCGGGCATCCGGGTCAGCAGGTCCTTGAGCACGGCGTTCT
>JAFZBQ010000021.1 GCA_017561665.1 Bacteroidales bacterium
CATCTTTCCGATATCCTTTTTGGAAAAGAAGTGGTTAAGCTCGTGGACTCCGGCAATTTCGTCACTGCCGACCGAAACGTTCACCCAGCAGGAGTCGCCGCTGGATGCCACCATCATTCTGTAGGCCCGGCTGCGAAAATTGCCGTCCTTGGCCAACAGAAATCCATTTTCGGGGACCTCTACCAACTTGAAACGGACGTAAATCGTAGCCTCGCTACCGCTCAACACACCCTCATCCGGCGGCAACTGCACCACTTCCTCTGAAATATCATTTACAGTGGACATATCCACATCCAGAATCGCATCCCGGTATGGATTCCTACACCCGGCGAGTATAATACCGACCAGGGTAATCACAATCAAAGCAGGTCTCGACATATTACGATAGAATTATTTTCAGAAGTTCTTCGGCCGAAGCGAAACGGTATTTGGCGGGGATATCGCCGTTATCACCGTTCCAGCAGGCCAGGGCAAAGTCCATCCCGGCGTTGGCGGCGCACTGGGCGTCCATTGGAGTATCGCCCACATACAGGCAGCGGCTCACCTCAACGCCGGCTTTAAGGGCAAAAGCCTCTGCCGGCTCGCCGTCGGGCTTGTGAAGCACCGTATCGTCGGCACAAATCACCGTATCAAGATGCGGCCGCCAGGGGTTCAGGTTGCAGTCGTAGTCGAATTCGTCGCGGCTGCGGGAGGTAATGACTCCGATCTTTACGCCCGCCGCAACAATCTTATCTATCGCCTCGTGCACTCCGGGATAGGGTTTGCTCTTGGCAGAGGCCATCTCGCGGTAATATTTCTCCCAGAGTTCCAGCGCCGCCTCGTGGTCGTCGAAGCCGACCATCTCTATGCCCACCATGCTCGGCAGGCCGAAATACTGGACCAGATCGTCGGGAGAAACCGTCTCGCCTTTCAACTCCAGAATGGTCTGGGCAAAAGAGTATGTAAAGGTATCCTGAGTGTCTATCAGGGTACCGTCAATGTCGAATGCTATGTGAGAATACCGCATCAACTCTCCAGATATGCTTTCTGCTTCTCCGTCTGGGTGTCGATGGTCACGCCCCAGGCCGCCAGCTTTTTGCGGGCCACGAACTTGTCTATCTCCTCGGGAACCACCAGAAGCGTTGCGGGCAGCATTCCCTTATTGCGGACGATATAGGCCGCGCAGAGCGCCTGAATGGCGAAACTCATATCCATAATCTCGGCGGGATGGCCGTCGCCGGCCGCCAGGTTCACCAGACGCCCCTCGCCCAGCAGGTAAATCCACTTGCCGTCTACCTTGAAGCCCTCGATATTGTTGCGGGCCACCTTGGTCTCGGTGGAGATCCGGCGCAGCGTGGCTACATCTACCTCAACGTCAAAATGGCCGGCATTGCAGCAGATGGCACCCTCTTTCATTGCGCGGAAGTGGCGCTCACATACTATGTCGCAGCAGCCTGTGACGGTTATAAAAAGGTCGCCCAATGGCGCTGCATCGTCCATCGACATCACCTTGAAGCCGTCCATCACCGCCTCCATAGCCCTAATCGGGTCAATTTCGGTTACGATGACGCTGGCGCCCAGACCCTTGGCCCGCATCGCCACGCCTTTGCCGCACCAGCCGTAGCCGGCAACCACCACCGTCTTGGAGGCGACGATGAGGTTGGTGGTGCGCATAATGCCGTCCCACACGCTCTGTCCGGTGCCGTATCGGTTGTCAAACAGGTATTTGCACTCGGCGTTGTTGACCATAACCATAGGGAATTTCAATTCACCCCTCTGGGCGCGTGCCAGCAGGCGGTTGATGCCGGTGGTGGTCTCTTCGCAGCCGCCCCACACATTCTCTATCAGCTGCGGATATTCGGAATGAATCATATTCACTATGTCGCCGCCGTCGTCGATAATCACGTTGGGGCCCGCCTCCACTATGCAGCGGATGTGGCGGTCGTACTCCTCCGGGCTTTCGCCGTGCACCGCAAAGACGTTCACGCCGCTCTTTACCAGCGCCGCCACGACATCGTCCTGAGTGGAAAGGACGTTGCTGGCAGCTGCAAAGACCTCGGCGCCACCCGCCGCCAGCGTCTGGCACAGATAGGCGGTCTTGGCCTCCAAATGGACGGAAACGGCCACCTTGACGCCGGCAAAAGGCTTGTCTGCAGCGAATTGCTCTTCTATGTCATTGAGCAGCGGCATGTGCGCCCGCACCCAGTCTATCTTGCGCGCACCGTCGGGCCACAAATTGATATCTTTGATTTCTGACATAAGATATTATTCCTTAAATTTGCTCAAAGTTACGATATTTCTCTCAATGGCGGCAAGTCTCAACATAATGTTCTACAATCTGGAGAACCTGTACGACACCACCAAAGACGCTCAGATAGACGACGAAGAATTCACCCCCCTGGGTGATAAGCGCTGGGACGCCATAAAGTACCAGACCAAGCTGAACAACTTGAGCAACGTGTTTGCTGCCGTAGCCAGCCTGCCAGGCGGCTTTCCCGCCATTGTAGGCGTGTCGGAAGTCGAGAATGACACCGTGCTTGAGGACCTTCTTTCCCAGCGCCGGATGCAGCCCGCCAACTACCGCTATGTCCACTACGATTCCAAAGACGCCCGCGGCGTGGACGTGGCGCTGTTTTTCCGGCCCGACCGCTTCAAACTGATGGGCAGCGAACCCGTCAAACTGAACCTGCGCAGCGGCCGCGAGTATATCGGCCGCGACATTCTGGCGGTCTGGGGCCACCTGGACGGCGAGATGTTCTGCTTCTATGTCTGCCACTTCCTATCGCGCCGCGGCGGCGTGGGCTCTTCGCAGGGATTCCGCCGCGCCGGTGCCGAAACCGTCCGCGACCATGCCAAGAAGATGAACCAGAAGTTCCCGGGCATCAAGGTCGTAGTGATGGGAGATATGAACGACACCCCCGACGAAGCCTCTCTCAGCGAGCTGCTGCGGGCCCGCGAACGCATCGACAGCGTGGAACCTGGCGAGTACTTCAACCCGATGTGGGCGATGTACAAGGCGGGGCTGGGCACCAGCATCCACAACCACAACTGGATCTTGTTCGACAATATAATAGTCAGCCGCAACCTGCTGCCCGAAGCCGCCGGCTACCCGGAAGCCAAGGGACTTGCCCTGGACAAGTTCGACAAGAAGTTCTGGGCGCACATCTTCCAGCGCAACTTCATGATGAAAAACGGCAAGCCCTACCGCAGCTGGGAGGGAAATACCTTCTCCGGCGGCTACAGCGACCACCTGCCAATACTGATCCGGCTCAAATAGATTGCAGTTTGGCCACTACCGACGACGGTTTTGCTCAAGCCTGATTGCCGGAGTAATACCCAAGCCACGTATCAACCACAGCTCCAAGAACTTATCTTCAAGGTAATATTCATTCTCGGGATTGCGGGAGATAAGTTGCCTTTTCAACAGAGCCCTTGCAGCCGACTGCATTGAACTTACCGACGGCAGTCCGTGCCTTGAGATAAAAGCGGATGACGATATTTCGGTTGCCCGTCCCTCACGCGCAATTGCAGTCATCAGGGCTCTCTGATTGGGTGTCAGGCCCGACAATATTTCTTGACAGGCATCTGAATAACTGACCAGGATATCGTCTATTCTGGCAAACAGGAAATCCTTGTCGCACACAGAGCCGGCCGACATCAATGGATACGCTTCGTTCAGCGTCCGATGCATATAATAAGTGTAACCTTGCATCAGGTCGTACAAGTCATACACCGCTTCTTTATCTAGTCTCTTGCCGTAATTTTCAAACATTCTTACAGCAAATCCGGCATATACATCACGGTTTATCGCCTTCAGCTGCACAAATGACGCACTTTGGTAAAACGGCCTGGAATATGAGAGAAACATCTGGGACAGGACGGTTCTCTCGCTTCCTGAAAAAATGAAAGTGGTGTTGTGCATCATCTGGATCCGGCTTCTCAGTATGGCTTCTACATTCTTCTGCTCATAATCTGCTATCTTCTGAAACTCGTCGATTGCCACCAGACAGGGCTTGTCCGCCCCTTCCAAATATGAAAAAATTTCCTCCAGCGTCACTTCTGGACTTGGTATCTCTCCTATGCCGACAGAAAAGGTCGGGAAGCCGGTTGTGGGATCTAAAGCGAATGTACCGCGCAGGGAGGTGAGCATGCTCAAAAAACGCCTCAGAGACGCAAAGCCAGTTTTTGACAGTTTGCCGACTATCTCCTGCCCGAGCTTTTGTATCAATTCCTGCAACGAGCCTGTCTCATAAATATCGACATAAAAGGTGTTGTAGTCCTTCTTTATTTCAGGTCTGGAGAACAGATGATGTATCAGGCCCGATTTTCCCATCCGCCTGGGGGACATAAGAACCACATTGTTGCCGCTCTTCACTCTCATTAGAAGACTGTCGGTATCTTCTTGTCTGTCACAGAAATAAGAATCAGGAATATCTGCAGAAAGAATAAAGGGGTTCAGAATGTCGGTCTTTTTCATCTTAGCATTATTTGTTATGCAAAGCTAATTATTTACAATAAATAATGCAAACTAAATAATGCATGCCGTCAATAAAAAAGGGCCTCCGAAATGAAACGGAGGCCCTTATTAGTTCAAGTCAAATGACTAGAAGAACCAGCGGAGTGTAAGCATTGCATTCCAGGTAGAAGCAGTGCTCTTATATTTGCTCCATTTTGGCGCCGTGAAAGTATATTGGCCACTCTTGAGCGAGAGTACATTGTCAGTATTAACCTGGTCGATAAGACCCCATTTGCTATTGAGCAGATTACCGACATTATTGATATCCAAGCCTATTTGGAAAGTATTAACCTTACCGGCAATGGTGTAATTGATATCCTGAGCTACTTTAAAATTGAATCGGCTGTACCAGGGAGCCACGAATCCACCTCGCTTTGAATACTCTCCGCGATGAGCGCTCAGATACTTGTTTTCTGCTATGTATGCCTCGAACTCATTTCTGTTCTCATCGCTTGTGAAGGGCATTGCGGACAACTCACTTGTTGTAGGGATGTAAATAAGTTCATTGCCGGTTATGCCGTTGCGGCCTGCCATAATGTGGGAATAGCGTGTGTAGGAATAATTGCCCACAAAGACATAGTTATAACCTTCATAGAAGAGGCCGAAAGTAGTAGCGCCCTTACTGCCTTCATTAACACGGTAGCTTAAGTTTGCAATAAGACGGTTGGGGGATACAAATCCTGAGTATCCAAGTTCTGGAGTGTTCGGACCATTGACGGTGTAAGTATTGGTACGTGCACTTGTAACCTGGTCACCATAACCTTCGCCGATTGTCTCAGAGCCACTGCGTGTATATGCCGCCATTGCCGAAAGTCCGAAATCGAAGTCTTTCTGCAAGCTGGCAGTAATCGAATAGTAATAACCGTTGAGAGGGGAATTGGTCAGATAAACAGGCTGTACAGCCTGAGGGTTGGGTGCGGAGTTCTTAAGTCCTTCAGAAGTCCAATGATCACGTTCTGCCGGCTCGCCGGGATTTAGAGTACCATTCTCGTCTTTGGTATAGCCAAGTGTCTTGACTGTAACTGTAGAAAGATCTTTGCTATAAATACCTTCGACAGATGCCTTGATGTCACCGGGAAGCCTTACGTCCAAGGCAAGAGAACTCTTCCATGTGGTAGGCATCTTGAGATTTGTATCAAGTATAGTGGCATTCTGCGGCGCTGAAACAGGATAAGGATAATCTCCGTAAAGCTCTTTAACAGCACCTGCAATATCGGGATGGAAATGTATTGCGGTGTTTCCAGTACCGTCGGCATACTGCAATTGCTTCATATTGCTGTTGCCGGCAACCGAAACTATCCATACAAAAGGCAGGCGGCCCGTATAAATGCCGGATCCACCCCTGACAACAAGGTTGCGGTTGTGAAGTACATCCCAATTGAACCCCACACGGGGAGAAACATTAATGCGTGCTTTAGGCATATCGTCGGTATGCATACCGTTGAAAGTCTTGGAAGTTGCCGCCAACGTTTCAAATTCCGGATTCCGGTTGTCGGGGACAGTGGGATATATAGGCATCTCGAAGCGAACGCCAGCCGTAAGCTTGAAATAAGGACTGAGATTCATTTCATCCTGCAGATAAGCTGATGCCTGCATATACTTAAAGGACGGATATGTCTGCTCTAGATTAGCATTGTTGGGGAATGTAATGGCAAATGCTGCAGGTGTAACCTCGGCGTTATTCTTGAAGTCATCCCAACTTTTGTACAGATAATAGCCGTTACCCATCTGCAAATAGCCATTCTGGGTGTTATTCCATTCGAACTGCACTCCGGCGAGAAGGTTATGGGCCCCGATAGTGTAGGTCAATTCATCCGTACCGATAATCGTCTGGACATCCCTGAGATTTCCAAAGGTAAAAGGATCCTGACCAAATGTAGTAAGCACAGCATCTCCGTTCATAATATCCACGGTTGCAAAACGATCTCCATAATAGCTTCTTACCTCATTTTGGTGGGACCATGTGAAACGCAGCAAATTCACTGCAGCTCCGTTGAATAACCGGCTGTGAAGTTCTGTTGCCAAAGAAGTAAACTCCTCTGCGGTGTTATAACGGGTGCTCTGGAAATTAAGGGCTCCGTTCTGATTGCGGGCTCCAGAACTCTGATACATATTTCCGTTGCCGTTTTTAAGGGGGCTGATTGAACCGGATGCTCCGCTGGTCACGCCATTGTGTGTACGGCTGAATCTCAAATTGAAACGGTTGTCACGATTGATATTCCAGTCAATACGTGCCATTACCTTCCAGTCTGGAGCCTTAACCGAATAGTTTTGATACTCGCCTGGATCGTAGTTATAATTATTTTTGAGATACTCTTTGACCTCGTTCATAAAATTCTCTGTCGGACGATGTGTATTGCTGTCCCATTTGTCAGCAACCTGATAGTCGGCAGCTGAAGCTTTTGCACTTGCGACCCCCGGCACGGGAACCGTTTCAGGAGAATACTCAGCATTTAAGAAGAAAAACAGTTTATTCTTTACAATGGGGCCTCCCACTGTAATACCGGTCGTATTGCTGAAAGACTTGGACAGATTGATGACATCATCTACAACTCGGTCACCCGTCATCTGTTCGTTTGTAAAATAGTTGTAAACTGACGCATGCCACTCATTTGTACCGCTCTTGGTAACGGCGTTGATGGCACCACCGGTAAAACCGCTTTGACGAACATCAAACGGGGTAATGTTGATACTCATCTGCTCAAGTGCATCAAGGGAAATAGGCGCACCTCCTGTAGGCAGGTTCTGACCAATACCAAATGCATTGTTGAAAGCGGCACCGTCGACAGTTACATAAGAAGAACGATAGTTACCACCGCCAATCGCAAGGCCGTTGGATGTAGTTGCAGCCTGGGGCGTAAGCTTCATTACATCGTAAAGCGTACGGCCGGTGCTGGGGAGAGCAGACATCGTTCTCTGACTGACAGATGTACCGGCTCCGGAACGTTTGATGTTCATATTGGACTCCGTTGCATCCGCAACAAACACTACGCCTTCAAGTGCGACGGCCTCGTCTTCCAGGGCAGCATCCACAACTACCGTTTCTGCCAGGGGAGCATAAACACCCTTGTTCTCAACCTCGCGGTAGCCGAGGAGCTGGAAAGTAACGGTGTAGGGACCGCCGGCTGTTACGTTGCTCATGCGGTAATTACCGTTTTTGTCGGTAACGGCATAATAAGAAGTTGCAGTGGGCTGATAAACAGCGACAACGGCAACACCCGGCACGGCACCGTCCTTATCGGTGACATGGCCGCTGATAGCAGATGTCGTAACCTGCGCAAGTGCAGGCACGGCAAAGAACATTACTGCCAGGGAAAGCAGTAAACTCTTGATGGTTTGTTTCATAACAGTATTAAAATGGTATGATTGGTTATAATCTATCATAAATTGGCGCCGCGAAGATAGTTTTATTAGAAATAAAAAGAAACAATTCGGGCATTTTTTACGCCAGTTCCACGACGGTTATTCCGGCCCCGCCCATCTCCAGCGCCTCATCGTGCACGGCGATTACTCCGGCCACTGTCTTAAGGTATTTACGCAACTCCTCGCGCAGCACGCCGGTTCCCTTTCCGTGAAGGATCTTGACCTGCGAAATGCCAATCATCGTGGCGTCATCTATAAAGCGGGTCACTATGTTCAGCGCACTCTCCAGCCTTTCGCCGCGCACGTCTATCTGCGGCGAGAAGTTCATCTTGCGCTGCGATATCGATTCCATCCCCTTGACAGCCACGCCGCCGCTGGTGCTTTTGCGCGGAGCGGTGGCCTTTGCAGCCTCCTTATACTCCTTGGCGCTGATACGCTCTACCTTGCCGATGTCGGTCTTGGTGGTGAGGCCGCCTACGGCCACGGAGACTTTCTTGGTGGAAATCTGGATTATCTCGCCCACCATCTCACTGTCCTTGATGCGGACCTTGTCGCCGACCTTGAGCGGCTCTGGTTTGTCAGCGGCCTTGACCACCGGCTTGGGGGCTTCCTCCCCCGCCCTGCGGGCACGTTCTTCGCGCCGCTGCTGCTGCCGCTGCCTGCGCTCCAGAATCTGCTGCATCTTCTTCTCTATAAGGTCATCAGCCTCAGTGTGTGCAGGTTCCTCTGCGAGTGTCTTCTGCAGTTCGGTGACCTTGGCGCGGGCCGCCTTGGTCTGTTCTTTTTCTGCCTGCGCCTCGCGGATCTCGCGGATGGTCTGCTCTATCTGGCGGTTTGCCCCCGCCACTATCTCGCGCGCCTCGGCCTTGGCCTCGGCCAGGATGTTGTTGCGAAGCGTCTTGATTTCGGAAAGTTCCTTCTCGTAGCGGTCGGTGAGGTTTTCCAGAGTCCGGTCGGCATTCTTCACCCGGCTCAGCTTCTCGTCCAGCGCCCGGCGGTTGCGGGCAATCTTGCGCAGCTGCCGCTCCATATCCACAAAGTCGCCGCCAGCCTTCTCCTCTGCGCTATGGATTATTTCGTCCGGCAGGCCAATCTTTCGCGCCAGCTCAAAGGCAAACGAGTTGCCCGGCAGCCCCTGTTCCAATGTGAAGAGCGGCGTAATGGCCGCCGAATCGAACTGCATTGCACCGTTGGCCACGTTGGTGGAATTGCTGGCGTAGAGTTTGAGGTTGGTATAGTGGGTGGTGATGACGCCGTAGGTGCCGCGGCCGGCCAGCGAATCGAGCACCGCCTCTGCGATGGCGCCGCCGGCGGTGGGTTCGGTGCCGCTGCCAAACTCGTCTATGAGCACCAACGAGTGATAAGTCGCGCCGGAGAGAATGTTCTTCAGGTTCTGCAAATGAGAACTGTAAGTGCTAAGGTCGTTCTCCAGGCTCTGGTCGTCGCCGATATCCACAAAGATGTTGTCGAAAATAAGCATCTCCGACACCTCGGATGTCGGAATCAGCATGCCCCACTGGAACATATACTGCAGCAGGCCGACAGTTTTAAGGCAGACAGATTTTCCGCCGGCGTTCGGACCGGAAATCAGGATGATGCGGCGGTCGTTGGTAAGAGTGAGTGTCAGGGGAACTATCTCCTTGCCCTCCTTGCGCAGAGCACGCTCCAGCAGCGGGTGGCGGGCCTTGCGCAGAATCAGCTCTCCGGTAGTGGAAATCACCGGCATTCCGGCAATCATATCAGTGGCCACCAGCGCCTTGGCGCGGATGAAATCTATCTTGACAAGGTAATCGGCGTTCAGCAGCAAATCGTCCAGGTAAGGCCGCAGAAAGTCGCTGAATTCCATCAGGATGCGCTGGATTTCGCGCTGCTCCTCGAACTGCAGCTCGCGCACTGCGTTGTTCAGGTTCACCACCTCGATGGGCTCAATGAACGAGGTGCGGCCGCTGGCCGACTCGTCGCAGACTATTCCCTGCAGCTTGCGCTTGTCGGAGGCATTAACCGGAATCAGCGCCTTGCCGTCGCGCACCACAATCTCGGCATCCTCTGCGGCAATGCCTTCTGCCTGGGCCTTTTTGAGAACCGCCGCAATTGTGCGGGCGATGGATTTCTCCTTGGCCTTGAGGTCGGCGCGGATCTGTGCCAGGGCTGGCGACGCGCTGTCTCGCACCTCGCCGTATTTGTTGATTATGGAATCTATCTTGCGGAGGATTTCCGGGTAGAGCATCACCGGCTCCGACATTTTCTTGAGCGAAGGATACACGCCGCCGTTGCCCTTGAAGAAGGCCACTATGCGACGGATGGCGTCCAGGCCTTTTTGAAGCAGGACCAGGTTGGGCAGGGAAATGCAGCTGAGCTCGCTGGTGAGCGGCATCAGGAACTCGCGCATATCCACAAAACCGTCGGAGGGGAAAGTATCCTCGAACATGCATATCAGGCGCATCTCGTCGGTCAGGCGCAGCGCCTGGACGATATCGGCCTCAACCGTCATTATCTGGGACTCATCGACCTGGCGTCGGGCTCCGGCGGTGGCGCATTTGCCACGGACCATCTCCCTTACGATGTCAAAGCCGATTTTACGTTCCAGATTCTGCATCTTACTTATATGAATTTTCCAGGGCTATCCTAAGTTCGGTGATACTGCTCAAAGTCTTTATCTCGCCCGCCTTCACATACGATATCTCGCCCGTCTCTTCCGATACCACCACCGCCTCGGCGTCGGTGTTCTCCGTGATGCCCACCGCCGCTCGGTGTCGCATTCCGTAGCGGGGGTTGATGTCGGCATTTTCGCTTATCGGCAGGGTGCATCGGGCCGCCACAATTGTGTCTGAGGTCATAATCACGGCGCCGTCGTGCAAAGGGGAATTCTTGAAGAATATGTTCTCTATGAGCCTGCGGTTGATGTTCGCGTCTATCTTGTCGCCTGTCTCAATTATGTTCTCCAGAGATGAAGAATGCTTGAACACCATCAGCGCGCCGGTCTTGCTCTCCGACATGCGATAGCAGGCGCTGGTGATCTCTTCCAGGGCCGCCACGCTTATCTGCGGCTGGGAATTGGCCTTGCCAAGCAGCTTTCGCAGCCATCCGCCGCCACGCTTTCGGGCAGAGAACACCTCCGAACCGATCTTCACCAAAAAGCGCCGGATCTCCGGCTGGAAAATCACAATCAGCGCTATCAGGCCGACTCCCAGCACGGCGTCGATGATGTGCGTAAGCAGCGTCATGTTGAGCGCGGCAAACAGTGCCCGGGCGGCGTAGAGCAGCAATATGGCTATGAATATGTTCATCGCCTGGGTGCCGCGTATGAGCTTGAAAATCTCATATATCAGCACCGCAACCAGCAGCACGTCCAGTATATCGACCAGCGAAAGATTTAAAAAATCGAACATAATTGTACAAAGATAATATTATCTTTGAGTTTAGAGAAGTTTATGATTATGAAGGGACGATTTTACGATTGGATGAAGGGCACGGTCGGCGGCGGGTTGCGGTTGGCTCTGACGGGGCTGCGCAACCTGTTTTTTGTGCGCGAATGCGCCGTGTGCGGCCAGGGCGTCATGCCCGGATGGCCGAACGGGTCGGCCATGACGACGGACGGGGCAGCCATGACGACACACGTCATGCCCGGCTTGACCGGGCATCTCCTCTGCGAACACTGCCTGGACGACCTTCCTCTTACCCGTTTCTGGCTCTACAGTGAAAACGCCGCAATGGAATCCCTCGCCGGCTGCCGGGTCCACAATGCCGCATCTCTGTTCTTCTACCGGCACGACAGCCCCTACTGCGAGATTGTGCGGCAGTTCAAGTACGGCCGGCGGGAATCGCTGGGGCTGTGGGCGGCGCGGCTGCTGGGCAGATATCTGGCAGAAGGTGGCCTTTATACCGACGTCCAGGCGGTGGTGCCCGTGCCGCTGCACCCTCTCAAGCGATGGCGGCGCGGCTTCAACCAGGCCGAAATAATCGCCCGCGGCGTGGCCGGGGGGCTCTCTTCCCGCCAAATTGGCGAAAACTCCGGAAAGATTCCCGTGGTGCCGCACTTGCTGCGCCGGCGGCGGTACACCTCAACCCAGACGCGACGGAGCGCCACTTCCCGCCGCAGCAACGTCTCCGGAGCCTTCGCGGTAAACCGCCGCGAGCTGGAACGGCTGCAGGAGGCCGGCGTCAAACACATCCTCATCGTAGACGACGTGCTCACCACCGGCGCCACCCTCTCCGAATGCATCCGCCTTCTCCAGGACCACTTCACCGTGAGCGCCGCTACCCTCGGATTCGTAGAGTAGCGGCGGCTGTCTCCGCCCTATCTCTGGCGGACAGGGCGGATAGGCAAGCCGTAGTAGCGGGTAGTGACGGACAAATAAACAAAGTTGTCGCTCGTAGCTTCTAAATTGAAGCCGAGCTCCTTGGTCCAGTACAGACAAACAACCTCTGGTGCATCGTCGGAAGCGTCAAGAACTGTCTTGCCGTCGGAACTGTTGTACTTGGTGATGTTATTCCAAGGAGTGCTCCCGGAACCCCACTTGTAGTTGAACCAGGTGTACTTGGTCTTGGGTGAGGTTTCTCCCCAGGCGTAATAGTTGCCGAAGTTGTATTCATTGGCCGCGCCAAGGTTGTCGAGGCTTCCAAGAAGACGACTTTCAAGATTGTCTCCTCCATTGTGGACGAAGAGACGGGCGCGGTTGAAATCAATTACGAAATCCGTCCCTACGGCGTCGTGGGAGATGCCTCCATCCCCCACTCCATGCGCCTGGAGAAGATCGACGGCGACTGGACCATCGTCGCGCTGGAGTAGCGATTATTTCCGACGGCCACCTTCTCCAATGCCACTATGCAAAAAGCCACCGCCCATAACGGACGGTGGCTTTGCTTATAGGACACCTGTCGGACTATTGCTTCCATACAGGTCGGATCGGTATACCGTAATAGCGGGTTCCGTTAGTAATGTACCAACTGTCTTCTTCACCTACGAATACCTGGACATCGGGATTATTGTTCATACTCTTGGACCAATACTCGCAATAGGTTTCTATAGGATCGTCGTCCGACTTATTGCCTGCCGCAGGGAGGAAGATGTGGTTTTCTTCATCCTCATCATAGATCATATAGCCCGGTACAGGACTCAGTACCCATACTAAACTACATTGATTGAGCAACTCATCCCACTGATCAATTGTAGGTATAGTCCAATGGGAATTGGCCACGGTAGCAGCATCGTCTGCCGGCTCAAGTTCCCTCTTTCCATCGGTCTCATTATACTTGGTAATGTTATTCCAAGGCTGGCTACCGCTTGCCCACTTGTAGTTGAACCAGGTGTACTTGCTCTTGGTGGCAATTTCACCCCACGCATAATAGTTACCGTTGTTGTAATAATTGGCGGCACCAAGGTTCTTTTCTGCCCACAGGGTTCCGCTGGCCAGACCAAGGTCTATAAATCCATCCGGAATGTTGGGGTTTGCCTCCTGAGAGACTACCATTGTCTTGGTGACGTGAGCGTAGGTGAATACCACGTTGCCCGTTCTTGCACGGCCCGTACGATTCTTCTTAATTATCAGGGATACGGTGACTCGAGTGCTGGACATCTCAACAATGCTGTTCACTTTGATCCAGGGAACCTCCGGAGTAACCTCAAGGGATTCATTCTGTAGAGGATCCGTAATTTGGATATTGGTTGCATATGCAATGGCTTGCCAGCCGAATGATTCGCTCTCCGGCACTGTTATCGTAGTGGTTGACGCTGTCTGGGTAATCTGAACCGTTGCGGTGCAGTCTCCGTAATAGAGTTCGACGGTGGCCGTCCTGTCTGCTCCGGTAGTGTTGGCCAGCACGGTTACCTGAGGATTGCCATTCGCATCTGAAGGAGATCCATATATCCAGCCAGGACTGTTCAGGACGTGAGGATCCACAGTCCAGGAGCTTCTCGGGTTGGTGATGCTTACAGGGATAGCTACCTTCTGGTACTCATAGCTTACGGTCATATTGGGATTGAGCACTGTCAGCGCGGGCGCTTCGTAGGTCTGGGTTATATTGAAGTAAGACTCGTGTTCACCAAGACTTACCTTAATGCGGGCAGAACGTTCGGACCCGGTACTATTGTCAGTAATGTCGAAGGATACGGTGTTTCCGTTTCTTGTCACATTGGAAATCCAATAGTAATCGTAATCGGGTTCAACAGCCAGGTCGTTGTAGTCAAAGCCCTCGGGCAATGTCACTTCGAACGAAACGGTCTTGGCGCTGTAGTTGGTGGTCAAATCGCCCGGGTTCAAAATGATGGTCACCAGACCGGCATCCTGAACGAATTTGAGGGACTTGGTCACATCGCCGTAAGTCAATATCACGTGACCGACACGATCCCTTCCGGTTGTATTCCTGGTTGGAGTGAAGCAATACCAATTCTCGTTGCTTGTCGGCCTGAGGTTGGTTATCCAAGGCACATCGGCCGTCATCTGCAGTTCGACTCCCTCCACGGGATTTTCAACTCTTGCATAGAAGACATTATCATACTCACCGGAGTAGTGTACGCCATTGTTTGCGTTAGGATCAAACTGATCGTCAAACACGATGTCCGGCGGGCCGGTGGGAGCTTTGCCCCTTTGTGTAATCGTTACTGTTGCCGAAGCCTCTCCACAGGCAAGAGTAATCGTGGCGGTTCTGCTCAAGGTACTCTTGTTCTCAGCAACATAGAAGTACACGCCGCCGATTACCCTCTTGAACAGCCATCCGTTGCCTTCGGGAGAGACGGTCGCGGTAAACGGGTTGGAGCCCAGATTCTGCGCGCGGTATTTAATCTGAATGTCGCCACTTGCTTCGGCATCAACGGTATAGCTGTCCTGCTCCAATATGATGACGGGCGCTCCGGGAGGTGTCACTGTAACGTTGCATATTGCAGAGACTCCCGTGTAGGAGTTCATAGCCTCAATTTGAGTTGTTCCCTCTGCTCTGGCCGTGAGGAATCCATCGGAATACCTGACATACGCAACATTCTCGTCATATGATCTCCAGGTCACCGTTGCATTGTCGGCATCCTCGGGATATACCGTAGCCTGGAAAATAAACGTACCTCCCTTTTGAATTTCAAGTTCCGTCCTGTTCAGCTCTATGCGCTCAACAGGAACAATTACCGTCAATTCGATGGCATCCTCCTTGTCTCCGGCATGTGCCGTAATGATTGCCCGTCCTTTCTTCAGGGCCTTGACATGTCCGGTTTCAGGATTTATCATTGCTATTTCAGAATTTGAAATACTCCAGGTCACCTGATCGGTAGAATTGGAAGGGAATACGGTTGCCGTAAGGTCAGCCTCCTCGCCCCTTCGCAAATTAAGATAGCGATAATTGATGGTTACGCTTTGTGCCGGAACAACATTGCTTGTTACAATTACATGGCACAAATCTTCAATAGAACCATGATACGCCTTTATATAAGCTTCTCCGACAGAAACTGCGGTGAGCTCTCCGTTATCCACCGTTACGACATCCGGGTTGGAGCTCTCCCAATAGACATCTCTTACTGTTGTATCGTCCGGGTATACTGATGCTACCAGAGTTGCATTATCCCCAACTTTCATCGTCAACGAACCGCTGCTGAGCGTGATGGCTTGGAGCTGAACGGAAACGCCTACCGCCATATCAAAGGTTTTGCCGCCGGCCTCTGCGGTGATAACCGCATCTCCTGCGCCGACAAGTGTGACTTTACCCGTCTGATCCACCGTGGCGACATTGGGGTTCGAACTGGTCCAGGTCACAGTCTTGTTGGAAGCGTTTATGGGAAGGACTTGAGCGGTGAACTGGTGAATTGTGCCTTTCTCTCCTCCCAATGCATAACAGGGGCTGTCACCGTACATGATTGTAACAGACTCCACCGGCACGTACACTGCAGATACTGTAACTTCACAGCCCGCTACCTTGCCGCCATCGGTGGTGGTTACAGTAACGGTTGTGGTGCCGACACTGTTGGCCGTGACGCGGCCCGTCTGGTCCACATCGGCGATTGCCGGGTTCGTGGATGCCCAGGTCACAGATTTGACATCGGCATTGTCGGGCAATACCGTTGCCACAAGTATCAATGTAGAGCCAATCACCAAATTCTCATTGACGCTGTTCAGGCTCACGCTCTCCACATGCACCTCTGACCTCTGCACGGTCACCGTACATGTCGCGGACTTATTCCCGGCAGTAGCCGTGACGGTTGCCTCACCCTCGGCGACGGCCGTCAGTATGCCGCCTTCCACAGTTGCCACGTTGGGATTGGATGTTGCCCAGGTGACGGACTTATCGGTGGCGTTTTCGGGCAGCACGGTTGCCAAGAGGGTGACCTGCCCGCCAGGATGCATATCGACATGTCCCTTGTCCAGGGAAATGCTCTCTACGGCTACTATATCCGGCCTGCCGGTCACGGCGCGGACGACACAACCGCGAAGCCTGTCAACTACTGCGCTCAGTTTGAGAGTATTATCAAGGGTATTCAAAGTCCAGGCATATACCGGACTATCTTCCTTAACGGACGATGTCCAGTAGTACATCATTGTGCCGATACCTTCCTGGTTGGTAAAGACTTTATTGCCCCCGGCGGGGAGGAATATGCTCTTGCTGTTGGTCTTGCTGGACACTTTATATCCCTGCACACCGTCCTGATCGGTCCAGGTAAACGTACAATTGTCCAAAAGCTCCTGCATCTCTTCTTTAGTGGGGGTAAACCACTTTCCTCCCATTACAGAGTGAGCGGCATCGTCTTCCGGCTCCAGTACTGTCAAGTCGTCCTGGGTGCCGTAGCCGAATGTGGGGGCGTATTTCTTAAGATCGACGTAAACGCCATTTCTACAAAAGCTGTAGTTATCCCAGGAATACTCATTCTTGAGCACAGTCTCGCCCCAGGCGTAATACCCGCCATAGTCCTTCGGAGACGTTGCTCCCACATTCCGGGTTGCCCATTTCAGGCCGGAAGGAAGGCCAAGATCTACATATCTGTGGTCGTTCTCCTTGCCATCGTATTCCTCCTCGATGGGAGGCTGCGGCGGGACGGTGGCCACGGTAACTTCGCAGCCGGCAATCATTTCCCCATCTGTGGTGGTGGCGGTAATGGTCACAGTGCCGCTGCTTACGGCCGTCAAAGTGCCGTTCTGGTCCACCCCGACAATTGCCGGGTTGGTGGATTTCCAGGTCACCGACTTGTCATCGGCATTCTCGGGCAGCACCGTGGCTGTCAGGGTCATAGTCTGGCCAATCTCCATAGTTGCCTCCGTCCTGTCCAGACTGACGCTCTCTACATGCACTACCGGCACCTCCGGCTTGGTGACTGTAACAGAGCAGGTTGCACTCTTGCCGCCCGCCGTAGCGGTAATCTCGGCAGAACCTTCGCCCACGGCCGTCACATTGCCGTTCTGGTCTACCTCCGCGACTGTCGGATTGGCGGATTTCCACTCCACCGACTTGTCATCGGCATTCTCGGGCAGCAC
>JAFZBQ010000022.1 GCA_017561665.1 Bacteroidales bacterium
GGGCCTCGGCCGCCGCAAGATCAACTACCGCCTGCGTGACGCCATCTTCAGCCGCCAGCGTTACTGGGGCGAGCCTTTCCCCATCTACTACAAGGACGGCATCGCCACTCCCGTTCCCGAGAGCGAACTGCCGCTGCGCCTGCCGCAGATCGACAAATACCTCCCCACCGAGACCGGCGAGCCGCCGTTGGCCCGTGCAAAAGACTGGACTTACAACGGTTATCCTCTGGAGAAGAGCACCATGCCCGGCTTTGCCGGCAGCAGCGCATACTATCTGCGTTATATGGATCCCCGCAACAATGAGGCGCTGGTAAGCCACGAGGCCGACGATTACTGGCGCAACGTGGATCTGTATGTAGGCGGCACCGAGCACGCCACCGGCCACCTTATCTACTCCCGTTTCTGGAATAAGTTCCTCTACGACCTGGGTTACGTGTGCGAGAAGGAGCCTTTCAAGAAACTCATTAACCAAGGTATGATCCAGGGCCGTTCCAACTTTGTATACCGCATCAACGGCACCAACAAGTTCGTGTCGCTCGGTCTGAAAGACCAGTACGAAACCACTGAAATTCACGTGGACATCAGCCTGGTCAAGAACGACCGCCTGGATACCGAGGCCTTCAAGGCCTGGCGCCCCGACTATGCCGATGCCGAGTTCATTCTGGAGAACGGCGAGTACATCTGCGGCTGGGCGGTGGAGAAGATGAGCAAGTCGATGTTCAACGTGGTCAACCCCGACCTCATCTGCGAACGCTACGGCGCCGACACCCTGCGTCTGTACGAGATGTTCCTCGGCCCCATCGAGCAGAGCAAGCCTTGGGACACCCAGGGCATCGACGGCGTACACCGCTTCCTGCGCAAGTTCTGGAGGCTTTATTTTGACGGCGATAACTGCGCCGTGAGCGAAGACAAGCCTACAGCCGAGAATCTCAAGACCCTGCACCGACTCATCGGCAAGGTTCAGTCAGACATAGAGAATTTCTCCTACAACACATCAGTAAGCGCCTTTATGATTGCCGTGGGCGAACTCGCCGACCAGAAGTGCACCAGCCGCGAGGTTCTGGAGCCGCTGGCGATACTCATTTCTCCGTTCGCGCCCCATATCGCAGAAGAGCTCTGGAGCATTATGGGCCACAAGGAGAGCATAAGCTTTGCCTCATTCCCCGAATACAAAGAGGAATATACGGTAGAGAATTCCATGGAATACCCCGTATCGTTCAACGGTAAACTCCGCTTCAAAATGACCTTGCCCAAGGACATGGCTCCGGCGGAGATTGAGGCGGCCGTCCGCGCCGACGAACGCACTCCCAAATATCTGGTCAGCGGCCAGGTCCGCAAGGTCATCGTGGTTCCGGGCAAGATCATCAACGTAGTCTGCTAGACAATGGCAAGCAAATCCACCTTCCGCAAGGCCCTTGTGACTTTCAAGGAGTACCTGCTGATCACGGTGGGTCTGCTGCTGTATACCCTGGCGTGGGCGGTGTTCCTGCTCCCCAACAACCTTGTCGGCGGCGGCATCACCGGCCTGGGATCCATCATCCAGTACAGCACGGGCTTCAACGTCGCCTACTCCTACATCATCATCAACACCATACTGGTACTGATTGCGATGAAGGTTCTCGGCGGCGGATTCGGAGCCAAAACCATATATGCGCTGATAGTCACCGCTCTGTTCCTCCGCTTTTTGCCGGGGATGGTCCCTCAGGAATTCATCACCAACTTCACTGCCGACAACGGCAAACTGATGTGCGTCATCTTTGCCGGCGCGATGGTGGGCCTGGGTATCGCCCTGACCTTCGCCCAGGGCGGCAGCACAGGCGGCACTGACATCATCGCCCTGATGGTCAGCAAGTTCTACAGAGTGTCGCCCGGCACCGTGATAGCCGTTCTGGACCTGCTCATCATAGGTTCGTCCATGCTGATACCCAACGGCGCATCGCTCAGCGAAAAACTCCTGATCCTGCTCTACGGCTTCGTACTCACGGGCGTAACCAACTATACCCTTGATTTTGCCATCAACGGCCGCCGCCAGTCGGTGCAACTGTTCATCTTTTCCGAGCAGTACGAGACGCTCACAGACCGTATCTGCAACGAGATCCACCGCGGGGTCACCCTCCTTGAGAGCCAGGGCGGATACTCAAAACACACCGGAAAACTGGTTGTCGTTATAGTAAAACGTACAGAAACCAGTAAAATTCTCAAACTTATCAAGGAGGTCGATCCCGATGCCTTTATCTCCATAGGCAACGTCTCCGAGGTATACGGCAAAGGTTTCGAGCCAATCAAGAAATCGTAAACGTACATCACGTTTTTAAAAACGTAAAAACAATGCTCCGGGACCCTTCCGGGGCATTGTTGTTTTATTTTATTGATAATACTTTAGCATATATAAAACCTATCTATATGAACAATCTTTCAATCGCTTTGCTGGTAATCGCCATTTCCTCTCTGGCAACAACATTATCCATCCTGTCGGTCATCATAGGCCGCCGCAGAAACGCCCGTACACAGCGGTTCAAATACCCCGCGGCCGGGGAAGCCACCGGTCATGTCCCCGACAGTGTCCTCGAAGAAGAAGCCAGTGTCTACGACATCTCAGACCGTAAGGCAACCGAATTGATGGACAAATTCAAGATGCTGATGGAAGAAAACAAGCCTTATCTTGACCCGAAGGCCAACATCGATGCAATCGCCAACACGCTGGGCACCAACAAAACTACCCTCTCCAAAATGATCAACGACAAATTCGGGATGAATTTCAGGCAGCTCCTGAATTCGTTCAGGGTCAGGGAGGCCATCCTGCTGCTGTCCAAAAACGGGAACATCGGCCTGGAAGATCTGCGCATCAGAAGCGGGTTCAATTCTACGAGCACCTTCAATTCGTCGTTTTCCAGGTTTACCGGCTGCACTCCCGGCGAATATTGCAAGAAAGTCACGGGACGATAGGTATGTTTTTGCTGACAAGACTCCGGAGCCGTCGCAAGAAACGGCTGAAAAACAAGGAAATCATTGTCCTGGCAAACGTATTGTTGATGGAGGACGACCTCTACCTTGAGACCACCCTCAAATGCAGCAGGGTGGCACAGGGGGTAGGCAGCAACCGTACTTATCTGTGGGAGGCGCTCCACCCGCTGGGACTCGGATTCCAGGGATATCTGGCCAGGTTCAGGATATTATTCTTCATAAAGCACGCCCGCGAACTGGCGTTTCTCCCCAAAGGCGAGATTGCAGAACGCTGCGGTTTTACACACGAAAAATACCTGAACAAGTATCTCAAGGAGATGTTCGGGATGACCTTATCCGAATATCTGAAGATTCTCAGACGGCAGAAATTCCCTACATAAACAGTTTGTCTATCTCTTTGAGGGAAGACGGCAAGGTGAATACCACCACATGATCGTAAGCCTCTATACGGGTACTGCCGTAGGCGATGAATGAATCGGTGCCGCGGATCACGCCGCCGATGATGGCATCGCGCGGAATCGAAAGATCCTTGACGGGAGCTTTTGTGACGGGGCTGCCGGGATGGACGATATATTCCAGCGCAACGGCATCGCTCTCGCTCAAGTACTTGATGGAGCGGATCTTGTCGGTGAGTGTGAACCTGAATATACGGCTGGCGGAGAGGATTTTCTTGTTGATGACAGCATCGACACCCATCCCTTCTGCCAGCTTTATATATTCTATGTTCTCCACCTCGGCAATGGTTTTGTTAACACCCATCTTCTTGGCGGCGGCACAGGTCATGATGTTGGTCTCGGAGTCGTCGGTGACAGATACAAACACGTCGCAGTTCGGAATGTTCTCTTCGTAAAGCCAGTCGGTGTTGCGGCCGTCGCCGTTAATAATCATCGTCTTCTCCAGTATCTGCGAGAGTTCCTCGCAACGGGAGCGGTCCTTTTCGATAATCTTCACAGAAGGAATAGTCTTCTCCAGCTTGGCCGCCAGAATCTCGCCCATCGGACCACCGCCCACAATGCAGACGCTCTTCACCGCCACCTCTTTCTTGCCCGCTTCCTTGAGCACTTCGTATACGGTGTCGCGCAGCGCCATCGCATATACCAGGTCGCCCAGACGCATCTTGGAATCCTTGGTGGGAATCAGCGTGCCCTCCCCTCGTGAAATGGCCACTATGCGGAACGGCAGATTCTCTATCGGATATACGAAGTCGGATATTTCACGGCCGATGAGGGGTGAATCCTCCTCTATCTTGAACTCGATCAGCTGCAACTTGCCGTGGCCGAACTGTACGAACTCGGTCATGCCCGACTCGCGCACCAGGTCGGCTATTTCGTAGGCCGCCATCCGCTCCGGATAGAACATCAGGTCGATGCCCAGCTGGGTGAAGAGCGACTTGTTTTCGTAAGAAAGATATTCGGCGGTGTTGATGCGGGCGGTGACCTTCTTGGCTCCCATCTCCTTGGCCAGCAGTGCCGATACTATATTGACGTTCTGGTCCTTGGCTGGGAAGACACCCACAAACAGGTCGGCTTTGTCCACCTTGGCGCTCTGCAGCACGCTGATGGATGTAGGGTTGCCGAAAATCGCCACGGCATCCACAATCTCACCGGCTTTAGCCAGACGCTCGGCGCTGTTGTCGATGATGGTGATGTCGTGGTTTGACTCACCCAGCAGTTTTGCCAAATGGCAGCCGACTTCTCCGGCGCCTGCTATGATTATCTTCATAACCGAAAAATTTTATCAGTTCAGTCCTATCAGCCGTAAAAACTCTGTACGGGTACGCATATCCCTGAGGAATACGCCCGTGAATGCGCTGGTGGTGGTTATCGAGTTCTGTTTCTCGACGCCGCGGATCTGCATGCACATATGGGCCGCCTCTATCACCACGGCCACGCCCAGCGGCGCGAGGGTGTTCTGGATGCAATCGCGGATCTGCACCGTGAGGCGCTCCTGCACCTGCAGCCGGCGGGCGAAAGTCTCCACCACGCGGGGAATCTTGCTCAGGCCGGTGATGTATCCGTTGGGGATGTAGGCCACGTGCGCCTTGCCGTAGAAGGGCAGCATATGGTGCTCGCACATAGAATACAAGTCGATGCCCTTTACCAGCACCATCTGCTGGTATTCCTCCTTGAACATCGCGCTGCGCAATATCTCCTCGCCGTTCTCTCCATAGCCTTTGGTGAGGAACTGCATGGCCTTTGCCACCCGCTCCGGAGTCTTCAGAAGCCCTTCCCGCTGCGGGTCCTCGCCCAGCAGCCGAAGAATCTCGTAATAATGCTTCTTGAGCTCTTCGGTGGTGTGCTCGTCGTACTGCTCTATAACCTTGTAAGCCATTCTTATAGTTATTATCATACAAATTTAGCATTATAATTCAAAAAACCGGATTATTGGCTTAACTTTGAGTCGGAAAGATGCGCGGATGTGGGTGACAAAGGCAAAAGAAATGGAAGAAATAATCACTATCCGGAACGTTTGCAAGACTTACCACATCGGCAAGACGGAGGTCAGGGCGCTGGATGGCGTTTCACTGACAATCTGCAAAAACGAATATGTCGCAATCATGGGCCCTTCCGGCAGCGGCAAATCCACGCTGATGAACATATTAGGGTGTCTGGACACCCCCGACAGCGGCACTTACGACTTCTGCGGAAGGGATGTCAGCCGCCTGAAAGACGATGCTCTGGCGGATGTCCGCAGCCGTCAGATCGGTTTCGTGTTCCAGTCGTTTGCGCTGATGCCCCGCCTTTCGGCACTGGAGAATGTAGCGCTGCCGCTTATTTATGCCGGCGTTCCCCGCACAGCGCGACTGGAGAGGGCGCGAGAGGCCCTGCAACTCGTGGGACTGGGCGGGCGGATGGAGCATGATCCGTCCGAACTTTCCGGCGGCCAGAAACAGCGCGTGGCGCTGGCCAGGGCCCTGATCGGCAACCCTTCAATAATTCTGGCAGACGAACCCACCGGCAATCTGGACTCCGCCACATCAGAAGAAATCATGTCGCTTTTCAACGACATTCACGCCGCCGGCAACACGGTGATACTGGTGACTCATTCAGAGCAGATTGCCGCTCATGCACGGCGCATTATTTGCATACGGGATGGAATGGTTGAATCTGACTCACAAGTCCCTTCCCCGGGGGAAGGGATTTGGAGCAAAGCTCCATAGCTTCGGTTTAGGGATGGGGTAGCGTTATAAAAGGCTGTGCGTTAGGGAAAAGTTTCGCAAATATCCTAACGTACATAAGAACAAACAAACACATTTGCGAAACTTGTGCGATGAAATTATACACTAAAACAGGCGACGAAGGCACTACGAGCCTTGTCGGAGGGCAGCGCGTGAGCAAGTGCAGCAGCCGCGTCTGCGCCTACGGCGATGTAGACGAACTCATTTCCTACCTGGGCGTTATCCGGGCACACGCAGAGGGATTGTCATTCAGCGATGACCTATTCCAAATACAGCAGCATCTGTTCGAGGTATCTTCTTACCTGGCCTGCGAAGGCGAATGCAGCTACCTGAAGCCGCTTGAGATAGAGGCCAAACTTGCTTATCTTGAAGAGAAGACAGACCGCCTGACAGAACTCCTGCCCAAAAAATTCTCTTTCGTAATACCGGGACCACCGGCCGTGTCGGCAGAGATTCACGTGGCACGCACCATATGCCGCCGGTGCGAACGCGCTGCCGTTGCAATCGAGAAAAGAAGCGCCGTCGACATAGACTGTACCAAATACCTTAATCGCCTGTCTGACTACCTGTTTGCCCTTGCGCAAACAGTCGCCTTGCAATAGATTGAAAATATTTTTTACGATTTCTATTGCATATTAAAATTTATTATATCTTTGCAGCCCTTTTAAGGAAATAGCACGAATTATTAATCAGTTTTTTTGATATGTACTGGACACTTGAGCTTGCATCAAAATTGGAAGATGCACCCTGGCCCGCAACCAAAGACGAGTTGATTGACTACGCCACCCGCAGTGGCGCACCTCTCGAAGTCATAGAGAATCTGTCGGACCTCGAAGACGACGGAGAAGTTTACGAATCCATCGAGGACATCTGGCCCGACTATCCCACCAAAGAAGATTTCTTTTGGAACGAGGAGGAGTATTAATCGGCAATCCGCGTTAATACAAAAACGACCCGGCGTTTGTCGGGTCGTTTTTGTTATTGTATCCTTGCCTTGAAGAACTTGGTGTACATACTCTCCCAACCGGATGCGATTTCGTGGCCCATTTCAGGGTAATAGTGCATCTCTTTGTCGGTACTGAGCAGGTTGTTGTAAGGCGCCATATTGGTGTGCGGCGGGCAGGTGGAATCCTGCAGGCCCAGATCGGCCATTACAGGACAGGAAATCCTTGTTGCCAGGTTTTTGGTATCGAAGTACGACAGGATGGCGTACATTTCATCGTCGGTCATACTGCCCTTGTGGGATTTCGCAACATCCCCTGGCCAGGAGACTATCTGGAAATAATCGGGAAAATCGCCAAGGAAAGCGACCCCGGGAGCTATAGCACGGAGAGGATAGTCGCTGAGCGCGGCGGCCGCGTATGAGAGCGCACCTCCCTGACTGTTGCCTTCTGCAAAGACATTGTTCATATCACTTGATGGACGGGTAGCCATAAAGCGAATTGCCTGTACGCAGTCCATATATGCCCCGCGATAGTAGTAGCCGTCTTTGTTTCCAAAGTTGAATGCGAACCAGTCACCGTAGATGTTTTCAAAGTCGCGGTCTATGCCGTCTGTGCGCTGGCTTGCCTTGCGGTTGTTGATGTACTGCCCGCGGTGGGAAAGATAGAATTCCGAATATTCAGCGGAAGAGCCCCCGTACGGAACCCAAAGTTTGCCGCTGGGCTTGAGGTCATCATAACCCTGGAAGTGCATGATTACCGGGTGTGCTTTCCCGTCCTGCGGTTCGCAGAAGTATCCGCGAATAACAACCGGCTCGCCTTCGAGTCCGTCCGGGATTGACTGCATCTCAACCAGATAGACCTTTCTTGCAGAACCGCTGAATGAGGGCAATTCGGTAAGTACAGCCTGCATATCCACTCCGGCAAGTTGTTGCTTTGCCGTTTCCCAGAACTCGTCAAAATCGGGTTGTTTGTCGGGAGCCGATACTATTTTTGTAGGTGAAACTCCGAATCCGAACTGTTTCCGGGCATTCTTGTCATTGACTTTGCAGGTGGCCTTGTAAAATCCGGGCTCCAAATCTTCTTCTGTGGTAACGAGGATGTCTTTGGAAGCATTAGCCGGAATCTTGGAAGACGTCTCCACGGTGGTTACGGTCTTCTTTTTGTCAGTGACAATACTCACAGTAACAGCCGCTTCCGCCTCGACATTGTTGGGATTCTCAACATGTATTGTAAACTGCGGTCGACTTTCGAAGATCCAATTCTCCGTGACGGGGACCGAGCATACAAACGGTTCCAAATCTGCCGGATCCACCGGTTCTTCCGCCGGCTTATTGCACCCTGCAAGAGAAAAAGCGAAAACAAACGCTGCCGCTAAGAGCAAAAAGTATTTCCTTGTCATGGTATCTACTCGCTGACTCTGCCGGTATATTCTTCGATACCGGTTTTACCGAAGTCCTGGGAGAAGAACTTCTGGGCGGCTTCTTCAACTGCGGGGCTCCAGGGGTCGGGGCCGCCGGCACGCTGTACAACCCACAGTCTCAACTCCTTCTTGTGCCAGTTGACCATACAGCTGGTGCTCCAGGCACCACCGTGGCCGAACCAGGCGTCTTCGCTGTCGACAACCGGAGCCACAAGGCCGAGCGAATATCCGCCCATACCTTCCGGGCGGGTGGACACTGCCAGTATGGATTTTACAGTCTCTTCTTTGAGGATGCGTACGCCATTCTCGCCAACGCCAAGATTCATCAGCATCTTATAGAACTTGAGCTGGTCTGCGGCGGTGGTCCACAGGCCTGCGCCTGCGGAGGTGAAAACGTGGGAGTCATTGTACGGCCGCTGCTGCATTGCCATCTGTTCTACCCACACGGCGGGAGCATTGTCCTTATATTCGTAAAGCTCTATCTTGCGCTTAAGCTGACGGTCGGTGGGCCAGAACCAGGTCGACTTCATACCCAGGGGGTCCAGCACCTCCTGCTTGAGGTAATCTTCCCACTTCATACCGGTTACGACCTCTACCACGGCAGCTCCGATATCGATGCCGGTGTTGGAATAGGACTCCTTAGTACCGGGCTCGAAATAAATCGGAGAAGCTGCCGCAATAGCCGCCGTCTGACGCAGCGGTGCACCGCCGGTCCAGCCGCCGCCCTTGATATTGCCTTGCTTGGCACTGATCTCGAACGGGAAACCGCCGGTATGGTTGAGCACCATGCGGATGGTGAGCACGTTCTTGGCCTTATGAAAAGTCCTCACGCCGTCCTGCTCGCTGTCCAACACCCAAAGTTCTGCGAACTCAGGCAGATATTTAGACACAGGGTCATCCAGGGAAATCTTCCCCTCCTCTACCAGCTTGGCTATGGTCACTCCGCAGAAGCCTTTGGTCTGAGAGCACTGCATAAACACGTTGTCCATCTTGATGCGACGCTTTTTGGCCACGTCGGCATATCCGATGCAGCAGGTCTCCTGAACGCCGTCTTTATAGAAAACGTTGATGGCGCCGGGCAATTGACCGCTGTCCACGTAAGGCTGCAGGGCATCCTTTGCATAATGGGTTTTGGAATCTTTTACTCCTCCAGCCTGCAGAGGAAGGACAAGGCAGAACAATGCTGCCAGAACAATGATTATTCGATTTATCTTTTTCATAATAGACAAAGATAGGCATAAAATTTTTTGTTTCTCCACGGAGTTCTCTGTATATTTGATAGACAATTTTAACACCCGTGCATTTGCGTCTCAACAATAGATGGCGGCCCGGGACGGGCAAGGCCCTCCTGGCCGCGTTAACCGCAGTTTTTCTGTCTGCGGGCGCCTTTGCGCAAACCACCACGCCCGATTCAGAGGCGGTGGAACAGAACAAAGTTAACGTAGTGCTTAAGGTCAATACCGTGACCCTTCCGCTGCTGGTAGCCAACTTCGGCGTGGAAATCCAGCCGCTGGACCACTGGTCTGTGAACCTCCCGGTTTATTATTCAGGACTGGACTGGTTTTCCGAGACCGTCAAGTTCCGTATGCTGGGCGTCCAGCCGGAAGTGCGTTACTGGCTCCGGCCCGGTTTCCACGGTCTGTTCTTCAATGCACACGCCACTTTTTCCTATTATAATATTGCCTGGGGCGGCGACTATCGATATCAGGACCACGCCCGCAAGACACCTGTCTTTGGCGGCGGTCTCGGTATCGGCTACAAAACCAACCTTAGCGAAGACGGCACTTCTCCCTGGGGCATAGAGTTCGGGATAGGCGGCGGCGTGCTTCCTCTGCACTACGACTACTATTATAATATTCATAACGGCCGCCTGGCCGGAGAGGATACACACACGTACTGGGGCCCGGACCAGGCGTTCGTGTCGTTTACCTATCAGATCGGACAGGCTAAAAAATCCAGAAAATGAAGCATCGCCCCCTGATTTCACTACTTTGCGTCCTCTGCCTGATGGCAGCGGGATGCAGCGTCCACGAAGTACCCGAGGGTGGCGACGACAGCGCCGCAGTAGCACTCTCGCTCAACATCATACTGGACAAAGAGATGCCTCAACATTCCCTGGTGAGCTATTCCACCAAGGCATCCGCTCCTGAGGCGAGATACATTGTCCGCTTCTACCCCCGCGTCGGGGACCACTACCTCACCGACACGCCGTTTGAATTTGTCAAGACCGAGGCGGATCTCACCGACAGGACCTACTCCATCGGCATCTTTCCTATGGACTATCACGTAGAAGTGTGGGCCGACTGGATTCAAGGCGGCACTCCATACTACGACACCGCCAATTTCGGCGCCATTGGAGTCAATACCAATCCATATTCGGGGGCCGATATATATCGCGACGCTTTCTGCGGGTCGTTTGATATCGACCTTTCTGCCTATCCCGGCAACAACAGCATAGCCACCGCCGAGGTGACACTGCACCGGCCAAACGCCCGTTTCACATTCATTTCCACCGACCGGGAGGATTTCCTCCGTCACTGGGCGTCCGAGATTGCCCTTAACGACGGCACCGGCGTCAAGGACCCCGACTCAATCGACCTCGACACTTTCCGCGTCCGCATCATTTACCCGCAGTTTATGCCCAGCGAATATAACGTTGGCGAAGGAGAAGTCACCAACTCGGCCACCGGCGTATGGTTCGAAACCTCAATGACCATGCTCAAAGACGGCACCGTGGAGGTCGGATGGGACTGGGTGCTGGCCGACGGAGATGCTTCGTCGGTGATGGTATCCCTCGAATTCTTCGATAACGAAGGCAATCTGATCAACCGTATCGGCAACATTCTGGTACCGGTTGCGCCGGGCAAACTTACCACCATTACCGGCAGGCTGCTCACCAACAACATCAGCAGCGGCATCACCATCGACCCGTCGTTCGACGGCGAATTCATCGTACACATCAATTAACGCGCAAGGGATATGAAAACACTCAAGACATTAACAATCATTTGCGCGATAGCGGTTCTCTCGCTTGCCTGCAGGCGCACAATCGAGCCGGAAGGCGAGGTTAGCGCAACTTTTTCGATAGAAAACCCTGTTACCAAGGCTTTTGGTGACGGCGCATCCGCCACCGAACTCAGCGTAAGGGTATTCGACGCCAATCACAACTTTATTTACGAGCAGCAGGCCACCCGCGAAGAATCGGGCTGGACCGTTACCCTGAATCTGGTACCCGGTACCTATTCATTCAGTTTCTGGGCCTGCTCCACAACCGCCGATGCCTTCTCTTTCGAAGGGGAGTATATGACGCTCAGCTACCCTCTGATGGACATGAATTCCGATGCCGAAGACGCCTTCTGGGCCTCTGTCGCCGACATGGAACTGACCTCGTCGTTTGAGCGCAGCATAACCCTCAAGCGCCCGTTTGCCTTTATGCAGATGGTTTCCGACAGTTTCATCAACGAATCGCTGGAGGGAGCCACCTCCGCCTTTTACGTTACAGGCGCAATCTGCACCCGCCTGAATCTTATTACCGGAGCGGCCGACGAAGCGGTACGCTCGGCAGCATATAAGGCTGCGCCCGTGAGCGACAAGACCGTTGGCCGGCACGCCATCGTCGCCGCCGCCTACGCACTTGTCCCCGAAGAGGGCGTTACACTTTCAAAAGTGGACTATACCATCACTCTCAAGGACGGACGGGATGTCACCGGCACAGTGTACACCGTGCCCCTGTCCCGCAATTACCGCACATCTCTCAAAGACTATTGATAATACTAAACAATAATTATGAAACGTTTATTCCTACTATTCTCTGTCATTGCAGCCCTCACCCTGACGGCGGGTTGCAACCGGGAGGAGGCTGGCGAACCGATGAACGCAGATATGGTCACAGCCACCTTCAATGTGACAATGCCTGGCGACATCGCTACCAAAGCCATCAGCGACGGTACCCAGGCTACCGAACTTTTATTCAGGGTCTTTGACGCCAACGACCGTCTTCTGGAGTCTCTCAACCAGACGGTGACAGTAACTGGCAAGAAGGCCACCGTAACGGCCAAACTCGTGCGCGGCGTTACCTACAAGTTCGTTTTCTGGGCCCAGAAACCCGGCAAATACACTCTGGCAAATGATTCCAACGGCCATCTGGCTCTTACTCTCTCCAACAGCACGCTGGCCTCAATGATGAACGACGATTCTTTTGATGCTTTCTATGCAATGAAGGCCATGGCTCCCCAGAGTGCCGACTTTGCAGAAAACATCACCCTCTACCGTCCGTTTGCACAGATCAATGTCGGTACCGGCGCAGCTGACATCATCTCCGCACAGATCAACAAAGTAGATGTAACCGGCAGCCTCAAGACAGCGTTCACAATCAAGGGCGTCAAGAACAGCCTGGACCTGCTTACCGGCAAGACTTCCGGCAGCGTGGATGTTACTTACACCCCCACGACGGCTCCCTCCGACAACATCGCAACCCGCGACGGCACCTCTTACCGCCGCGTCGCAATGGTATATGTTCTGGCTCCCGCAGAGCAGTCCGCCACCGTGCAGACCACCCTCAGGGTCCAGACAAAACAGAACAACTCCATAGATGTAAACTTCTCCCGCGAGGTGCCCAACGTTCCGGTTCTCCGCAACCACCGCACCAACATCGTGGGTGATGTATTCTGCCTGCAGGGCTTGTTCAACGTCCTTGTAGATGCCGACTTTGACCAGCCCGACAAGGAAGTCGAGATGGGCGGCACTTCTACAATACCCGACACCTATACCGTAAGCATCCAAGAGAACATCGCTGATGGTAATGTATCCCTCGTTGCCGGAAACAATCAATTCGAAGAGGGTGTAACAGTTGCTCTCAACGTTGTTCCCAATAACAATTACGAGCTCGCTTACCTCGCTTACATTCCTGAAAATGGCGGAAACGCCGTAGAAATCAATCTTAAAACCTTGTCCTTCCAGATGCCGGCTTTCAACGTTGTCGTAACCGCACGTTTCAGCGAGATGGAAACACCTCCCACTCCTCCTTCCGGCGAGGGCAGCGGTACGGCCGATGATCCTTACACCGTGGCAGGTGTGAGAGCATACATCGACGGCCTGGGCCAGGCAGGTACTGTAAGTGAAAACGAGGTTTATGTCAAGGGTGTCGTTTCGCGCATTGCCAGCGCCCCCAGCGAGCGGTATTCAAATGCTTCGTTCTATATGACTGACCCCAATGGCACCGATGAGTTTGAGGCGTTCAGAATCAACTATTTTGACAATGCACCCTGGACAGTGAACGACCCGATGGTTGCAGTGGGCAACGAGGTTGTAGTATTCGGCAAAGTGACCCTCTACGCCACCAACAATACCTACGAGACATATCAGAAGGCCAACGAATACAACGGCTATCTGATTTCCATCAACGGCTCCGGCACGACTCCCACAGTTGCGGATACTCCGGTAATCACCTCTGCCGATGCAACCGGCGCCACCACTACCGTAATTCCTGCCGAGGCAGGTGCTGCCCTGACAGTTACCATTACCGGCACCAACGTACGCTATACCACCAACGGCAGCGACCCGACAGCAAATTCCACAGCATACACCGCTCCGTTCACTGTAACCCAGGCCTGCACCATCAAGGCCATCGCAATCGGAGAGGGCGACACCCAGAACAGCGCAATTGCAAGCCTGTCGATTACCAAGGCGGCAACTCCCGGCGACAATGATGGCAGCGGCACAGCCGACGATCCTTATACCGTAGCCGGTGTAAGGGCATACATCGACGGTTTGGGCACCGCAATCCCCAGCGAGAATGAGGTTTATGTAAAGGGTGTCATCAAGAGCATCCCGAATAACGGTCAGTTCAGCACCCAGTTCGGCAATGCCACATTCTTTATGACCGACCCCAACGGCACAGATGAATTTGAGGCATACCGGGTTCTGTATTTCGGCAACCGCGCCTGGGTAGCGGGCGATGCGCTTGTTGAAGTTGGACAGGAGGCAGTAGTCTGCGGCAGGGTTACCCTCTATACCAACACAAATACCGGTGCCAAGACATACGAGACTTACCAGGTTAATAAGGATGGTACTGTATATAACGGCCATCTGGTATCACTGGACGGCAAGAGCGCCGCAGCAGCCGCTCCGACAATAACCGCTGCGGGGGCAGATGGCGGTTCATCCACAGTGATTCCGGCAGCTGACGGCTCTTATCTTACCGTCACCATTACCGGTTCCAATGTACGTTACACCACCGACGGCAGCGATCCGACAGCAAGCTCTGCCACTTATTCTGCTCCTTTCAGAGTAACATCGGCTTGTACTGTCAAGGCTATTGCTATCGGCAACGCCAATACCCTCAACAGCTCCGCTGTCAGCCTCAAGATTACCAAGGCAAGTGCCGGCGTATCCAGCTGGGTAGAGACACCTCTGGCTAATATTACTTCAGGTGCACAGGTCGTAATAGTCAGTGAGAAGGAAGGCAATTATTATGCTTTGTCTAACGACAAGGGCACATCAGCATCTCCTGCTCCAATATCTGTAACACCTTCTAACGGCACCCTCTCCAACGTAGCCGACGAAATCATCTGGATTATGACCATAGATGGTTCCAATTACAAGTTCGGATTGGATGGAACCAACTATCTCTACTGCCAGAATGCCAACACCGGCGTACGCGTTGGCGATAACGAAAACAATACCTTCACGTTTGATTCCGAAAAGAAGTATTTCAAACATACAGCGACCAATAGATATATCGGTGTATATTTCGATACTAACGGAGCCAAGGACTGGAGATGCTACACTTCTGATCCTACAACCAACAATCTCAAGGGACAGACTTTCCACATTTTTGTAAAGCAATAAGCTTCTAACTCTGATACAGAAAGCACCGCCTCTTTCCGGGGCGGTGCTTTTTTTGTACCTTTGTTCTGTTATGAAAAGAATCGCTTTTATCGTTGTATTTGCGCTGCTGGCTTTGATGGGCGGCGCCCAGGAAAAGAATCCGCAACTTGCGGCAAGCATCAATGAGAACCTGTTCCGCACCGGCATCGTGCTGAACCCGTACGAATACCTGCCCACGGCAGAAACTCCCGCGCCAAAGGGATACAAACCATTCTATATCAGTCATTACGGCCGGCACGGCTCGCGCAGTGACTGGCCCGCCGACGGCTATCGCGGCGTATTGGACAAGTTCTCCCGGGCCCACGAGGCTGGGCTGCTCACCGGGCAGGGCGAAGAGGCGTACAGGATAATCAAGGAAGTCTATGCCAAATACGATGATATGGGCGGCCGCCTGACCCCCCGCGGGGCCCGTGAGCATCGCCAGATCGCGAACCGCATGTACAAGAAATACAAAAAGGTCTTCAAGAGCGGCAGCCGTCGCGTCCGTGCCGTCTCCAGCACTTCTCCCCGCTGCATCATTTCCATGGCGGCCTTTACCGGCGAGCTCCTGAGCCTGGATCCAAGCCTGAATATCGGCTGGGACACCGGCGACCGTTATATGAGCTACATCAGCGGCGGCAGCACCAAGGAGGTGCGGGACATCACCGAGCCCATCCTGCAGGCCGACCTGGCGGCGCATCCGCGCGACACCGCCACCTTCCTGGCCAGGGTTTTCAAAGACCCCGTGGCGGGCCGTGCCCTTACCGGTCCGGCGGCCGATTTCCTGAACGAGACCATGGACATAGCGGTTGGCAGCGGCGCCTTTGACTGCGATGACACCCTGCTGCATCTCTTCAGCGAAGACGACATCTATTGGCACGAGACCCACTATTCGATGTATATGTACCTGCGCGAATGCAACTCCGTGGAGTTCGGCGACAAGCGCATGGCCAATCCCGAGATCAAGGCCTTCTTCAAGGACGTCGTGGATAAGGCCGACGAGGTTATCGCAAACGGCAACTATGTCGCCGACCTGCGCTTCGGCCACGACACCCATCTGCTGGGCATCTGCTCCAGACTGGGTCTGGAAGGGGTCGGTGAGCGCCTGACGGTGCAGCAGAGCGCCGAGTGGCCCGGATACTTGGTATCTCCGTTTGCCGGCAACCTTCAGATTGTCTTCTACCGCAACAAAAGCGGCAATATTCTTGTAACATTCTACCTCAACGAGCGCCAGACAAAACTCATATCACTCCCCGGCGGTCCGTATTATAAATGGGAAGATGTCAAAGAACTGTTCAAGACCTTCTGATTGATTTCGTTTTTTCTTATATTTGTACTTTGCACATTTGATTGATACAATGAAACGCTTTTTAACGATTATTCTGGCTTCGGCAGCCCTGCTGGCCGCATCAGCAACTGCTTCTGCGCAATTCTTCAACAGCCTCTCCATGGGTGTGGGCGTTGGTGTGGACGGTGCTTCCCTTCAATTGGGTGCACCTGTCGGGAGCCTGCTCCAACTCAGGGTCGGTGGCAGCTACTCCCCTCCTGTCGGCTATCCGTTCACTATTCTTCAAGACGAAGACGGCAGTGGTGGTTTTGACCTCAAAGCAAGACTTGCATACAAGGGTGCCAATGCCATGCTTGACTTTTTCCCCGGGGCGAAAACAAGATTCCACTTTACCGTAGGTGTCATGGCCGGCAACGGCAAAATGCTTTCCGTTGACGGCACTTACAGAGATCTTGCTGAAGAAGATCATGGCGTCGGCTTCGATATCAGCGACCGCAAAGCCATTTACACCGACGAAAACGGCTACTGCCACGCTGACATCGCTTCCGTCTGCAAGATCATGCCCTATGCCGGAATAGGCTCCGGTCGGGCAAACAACATCAACAGCGTTGTCTCTCTTGTATTTGACATCGGCGTATGCTACAGCCAGGGCTTCGGTGCATTCACAGACGTCACCGACAGAGTCACCGGGCAGACAGAATACACCCGCATCACCAGCGACCTTATCGACGGACAAGACAACGGCATGGTCGACAAGGTGGGGTCGTTCCCTTTACTCCCCGTGATGAAATTCACTCTTTTCTTCAGACTTTTCTAAACCGTAATCTACATATTATTCCATATGAAACGTTTTATACTTATTGCTGCCTGCACCTTGTTTGCCCTTGCATCCTGCTCCAAGCCGGAAGAAGGAGAAGACAATAAGCTCTCCGAACCTGTAAGCAAGAGCTACCACGCAAGTTTCACACTGAATGATACAAAGTTCGAGCACCCCATCAAGAATGGCGACATTCCCAAGACCATCGATATCACTTCCGGCGGTAAATTCCTGCTCGGATTCCTTGATACCGACGCCATCGAGCCCGAAAAAGCTCCTTTAAAGTACATATCGGGCCTTTACGAAGTAGTTGAACTCAAGGCTCCCGGCACAGGCCTCAAGTTCATCTTCGGCATGTACGGCAGTCTTATTGTCAAACAAGACATCGGTAGCGGCAAATATCTGGTAGATTATATAGAGGCCGATGGTACCTCCTACGAAGGCGACGCCATACTTACAGACGATATCTTGTCCACAACCCTGGCCAACGAGCTCTGCCGCAGCTGGAAACCTCATACAATTATCGCAAGTGCTTCGGGCGGCAAGATCACCGATGCCATCGTAAGCAAGAAGTTCTCGAATAATATGTATGAGATTCTCTCCTACATTAAGGAGAAGGGCGTACTCATCGATCCGGAACCATATGCCGGCTACTCGATTGAATCCATTGACTATACCGAGTCGGGTCTGTTCATTATCAATTTCAAGGATTTTGCCATTGCTCCTTTCGTTGGCAACTTCTCCCTGAATGAGAACAAGGAAGAAAACATCGCGTTCAACTTTAATCTGTGCTGGGAAGACAACCCCGTAATTCCCGTTTCCGGCACCGGTATCATAACCATTACCGGAAACCAGATGTCATTCTACACAGAGTCGGATGCCGAAATCGAGGGTGATACCTACCACTTCAGCATCACACTTCTCTGCAACGAGATTAAATAATACCGGAATTCATGGCGGCAAAACGCTCACTCTGGGACTATATCAAGCTTCAGTGGCACTCCATCACCCGTATCGGCGACGAGATTGACACCGAAGCCGCCAGCGAAAAGATTCGCCATGGCATCAACGTAAAGGGCACCACCGTGTGGATTCTGGTGTGCTCCATTGTTATAGCCTCAGTGGGCCTCAACGTCAACTCCATTCCGGTAATCATCGGCGCGATGCTCATCTCCCCGCTGATGGGCCCTATCTTTGGCATGGGTCTGTCGCTGAGCATCAACGACCGCGACCTGCTCGTAGCTGCCATCCGGAACTTTCTGGTGATGGTAGTGGTCAGTCTGCTGGCCGCGACCCTCTACTTCCTGCTGACTCCGCTCAAACTGGCCAACCCCAGCGAACTGCTGGCCCGCACCAGTCCCACCATCTTCGATGTGTTCATTGCATTGTTCGGCGGCGCCGCCGGCATTCTGGAATACAGCCGCAAAGAGCGTGGCACGGTGCTCTCCGGAGTAGCCATCGCCACCGCCCTGATGCCGCCCCTGTGCACCGCCGGATTCGGACTTGCCGGTGGCAACATGCACTATTTCTTCGGGGCGTTGTACCTGTTCCTGATAAACACGGTCTTTATCTTGATAGCCACCCTGGTGGTCACCCGGTCGCTCAAATTCCAGAAAGTGGGAGAAGCCGACCCCCACAGTCGGCGCTGGGGCACAATCTCGTCCTTCATCCTGCTGGCCATCATCGTTCCCAGCGTCATCAGCGCAATATCGATGATCCGTCAGAACAATATTGAGCGCAACGTCCACGACTTCATAGAAGAGAACAAGACCTTCGGCAACGCATATATCTATGACTACAGCATCGCCGGCGGCACCGCAAAGATCCTCTTTGCGGGAGAACTGTCGCAGGGCGACCTGGAGTACCTGCAGAAGGCGGCGGAAAGGCATGGCATCAACCCCAAGAAGCTGGATATCAGCGTCAATTCGTTCGGTGCCAAGGCCGACGAACTGCTCAAAGGAGTTTACGAGAAGAGCGAGGAGGCCATCGCGGCCAGGGATGCCCGCATCAAGGAACTCGAGGGCGAGCTGCAACAGGCGGCGGGCAACGCCATTCCTTATACCCAGATCACCAAGGAACTAAAGTATAAGTATCCTTCGGTGAGCGGATTGTCGCTGTCCAGAGGTTCCCGGATGCGTATGGAGGGTGACAGCATCGCCGAGGTTCCGGTCACCAACGCGCTGATCCAGTCGGCCGAGGCGCTCTCTGCAGAACAGCTGGCGGAGATCACCTCCTGGCTGCGGCTGCGCCTGAGCGACAGTACCGTGGTGGCCAACAACATCGTGGAAAACGAATAACCAAACAAATCCAACCATAATGAAAAAGTCTTTGAAGATTATCGTTACGGCAGCAATCGTAATGATTGGCTCGCTGGTGGCTTCTGCAGCCGACAAAAACGTTCAGGTGATGTCTCCCGACGGCAAGGTCGTGGCCAGCATCACTGCAGGTAAAAACCTCTCCTACTCAGTATTTTATGACGGCGATTGCCTGCTGAAGGATTCCCGTATTGCGATGAAGCTCACCGACGGCACTGTTTACGGAGGCGGCAAGCTGCAGAAATTCACCCGCCGAAGCGCCAACGAAACCTTCAAGGCCATTGCATACAAGAAGGGCTCGGTCAAGGACCATTACAACGAACTTACCTTGTCCTATAAGAATTGCGACGTAATTTTCCGCGCCTACGACGACTGCATCGCCTACCGTTTCGTTTCCAAGAGCAAGAAGGGCTTCAAGGTAAAGAGCGAAACCGCGGAATTCAATTTTGCCGAGGACTGGAACACCTGGGCCGGGTTCTCCTGGAACGCTTTTGAATCGTCCTTCGAGAATCTTTATGAATATTCAGCACTCAGCGCTATCCACCCGGAGAAACTGGCGTTCCTGCCGCAGATGATTGATGCGCCCAAGGGCCGCAAGATCAACATCATGGAATCTGCCCTCTACGATTATCCCGGCATGTACCTGCAGGGTGACGGCACCAGCTGCCTTCACGGCGTGTGGGCTCCCCTGCCCAAGGAGATGGAACAGGGCGGCTACAACAACATCCAGGAGGTCATCAAAAGCCGCCACGACTATCTGACGGAGTGCAAGGCGGGCGAGAAATTCCCCTGGCGCATAGTCGCCATCAGCACAGAGGACATCCAGATGGTTAACAACGACATCGTGTACCGTCTGGGCGACGCTCCCAAAGGCGACTTCAGCTGGGTTAAGCCCGGCAAGGTGGCCTGGGACTGGTGGAACAACTTCTATGTGACGGGCGTCGACTTCGTAGTCGGTATCAACAACGACACCTACAAGCACTACATCGACTTCGCCGCTGAGAACAACATCGAATACATCATAATGGACGACGGCTGGAGCACCGAGGGCAAGGCCGACCTGTTTGACATCGTGCCAGCCATCGACCTGGAAGAGCTGCTCGCCTACGCCGAGAGCAAGGGCGTCGGCATCATTCTCTGGGCCGGCTACTACGCTTTTGCGCGCGACATGGAGAACATCTGCAAGCACTACTCCGCAATGGGCGTGAAGGGCTTCAAGGTCGACTTTATGAACCGCGACGACCAGCTCATGCTCGACTTCTATACCAACGCCGCCGAGATTGCGGCCAAGTATCACCTGGTACTCGACTTCCACGGCGCATTCAAGCCGCACGGCCTCAACCGCAC
>JAFZBQ010000023.1 GCA_017561665.1 Bacteroidales bacterium
AGAAGCGCTGGTCGATACCCTTGAGCAGGGCGCCGCCGCCGGTGAGGAAGATACCCTTGTCCACGATGTCGGAATAGAGCTCCGGAGGAGTCTGCTCCAGCACGGAGAGGATGCCGGCCTCGATGCGGGCCAGCTGCTTGTCCAGGCAGTGAGCAACCTCCTGGGAGGTGATTTCGGCCTCGATGGGGTGAGCGGTCATGATGTTTGGACCTTTGACAACCATCGGCGGGATATCTTCTTCCAGGTCGGTAACGGCTGCACCGATCTTGATCTTGATATCCTCGGCGGTGATTTCACCCACCTTGATGTTGTGCTGCTGACGCATGTACTGCTGAATCTCGTTGGTGAAGACGTCACCCGCGGTGCGGATGCTCTCTGCAGCCACGATGCCGCCCAATGAGATGATGGCGATCTCGGTGGTACCGCCTCCGATATCCACAATCATATTGCCGCTGGGCTCGGTGACGTCAAGTCCGATACCGAGCGCTGCAGCCATAGGCTCGTACACCATATAGATGTCGCGGCCGCCGGCGTGCTCGCAGCTGTCGCGAACGGCCCTCTTCTCTACCTCTGTGGAACCCTGGGGAATACCCACGACCATCTTGAGGCTGGGGGTGAGGAACGATTTCTTGTAGTTGATCATCTTTATCAACTCACGGATCATGATCTCCGCAGCGTCAAAGTCGGCGATAACGCCGTCCTTCAGAGGGCGGATGGTCTTGATGCCGGGGTTGGTGCGCTCGTGCATCAGTTTTGCGCGGGTGCCGACAGCCATGGGCTTGTCGGTGTAGGCGTCGATGGCAACGATGGAGGGTTCGTCGATGACCTTCTTGTCATTCATGAAAATGACGGTATTGGCAGTGCCCAGGTCAATAGCCAGCTCTTGTGTCAGGAAATTAAATGCCATATCTGTAAAGTTTTATTTGTTTGCTTAGTGTTTGAAGTGGCGCTTGCCGGTGGTGACCATTGCCACGCCGTGGGCGTTGCAGAAGTCGATGCTCTCACCGTCGCGGATACTGCCACCGGGGTGGATAACCGCGGTGATGCCGGCCTCGGAAGCGATTTCTACGCAGTCGGGGAAGGGGAAGAAGGCGTCGGAAGCCATCACGGCGCCGCTAAGGTCAAAGCCGAAACTGCGGGCCTTGGCGATTGCCTGGCGCAGGGCATCCACGCGGGATGTCTGGCCGATGCCGCTGGCCAGCAGCATATTGCCCTTGGCCAGTACGATGGCGTTGCTCTTGGAATGCTTCACCAGACGGTTGGCGAACAGCAGGTCGCCAATTTGGTCTGCGGTGGGCTTGGCGTTGGTCACGGGAGTAAGGTCGGCAGCGCTTTCTGCAACTGTATCACGCTGCTGAACCAGAGCGCCGCCCAGCATGGAGCGGAACTTGACAGCCGAAGGCTTGACATCACCGCGCTCCAGGATGATGCGGTTTTTCTTGCTCTCGAGTATCTCCAGCGCCTCTTTGCTGTACTGCGGCGCGATAATTACCTCGAAGAATATCTTGTTGATTTCCTCTGCCACCTCCTTATCGATGGCGGCGTTGGTTATGATGATGCCGCCGAAGGCGCTTACAGGGTCGCCGGCCAGGGCGTCTTTCCAGGCCTCGAGCACGGTGGGGCGTACGGCGCAGCCGCAGGCGTTGTTGTGCTTGATTATTGCCAGGGCGGTGGAATCAAAATCGTCTATCAGCTCTATCGCAGCCTCGATATCCAGCATATTGTTGTAGGATATCTCCTTGCCGTGCAGCTGCCTGGGCAGGGTGGCGGCACCGCCGTAGTAGGCAGCGGCCTGGTGAGGATTTTCTCCGTAACGCAGCGGAGTCGCTTCCAAAGAGTTGAACGCAAACGCATCCACCCCGCCGTCGCGGTTCATATAGCGGAAGATGGAGGTGTCGTAGTTGCTGCTGGTGGCAAAGGCCCATTTTGCAAAGAACTCGCGTTCTGCCAGGGTAGTGCCACCGTCGTGCGCCTCGATGCATTCCAGCAACTTGCCGTAGAGTTTCTGGCAGGGGACGATGACAACGTCCTTATAATTCTTGGCGGCTGCGCGGATGAGCGAGATGCCGCCGATGTCTATCTTCTCTATGATGTCTTCGTGAGAAGCGCCCTTTGCGACATATTCGTCAAAGGGGTAGAGGTCCACGACAACCAGGTCGATGGCGGGGATGTCGTACTGAGCCATCTGGTCGCGGTCGCCTTGCAGTTCGCGGCGGGCCAGGATGCCTCCGAAAACCTTGGGATGAAGGGTCTTTACACGGCCGCCAAGGATGGAGGGATAGCCGGTCAGGTCTTCTACTTTTTCTACCTCGAAACCTTTGGATGCGAGGTAGTCGTATGTGCCGCCGGTAGAGAGCAGCTTGGCCCCGCGGCGGGTCAGGGCGGCTGCAATATCATCTATTCCGTCTTTGTAAAAGACAGAGATTAAAGCGCTTTGTATTTTCTTGATTTGGTCCATGCTCGACAAGAGTGATATAGCCCACAAATTTAGTCAAATTGTGGGAAATAAATTACATTTGTATTCGAAAAAAAGAGCGATAAATGGGAGACCGGAAAAAATATGCGATAATAGTTGCGGCCGGCAGCGGAACCCGTATGGGAGGCGATACTCCCAAGCAGTTCATCAGCGTCGGCGGCAAGCCCCTGCTGCGTCATACTATAGAGAAATTCCTCTCGCTCAGTTTCCCCGTAGGCATCATCGTGGTGGTCAATCAGGAGAAGAAGGAATACTGGAAAAAGTATTGCCAGGACTACGATTTTATGGACCGCTACGCGATACCTTCCGGCGGCATCACCCGCTTCCATTCGGTGCAGAATGCGCTGCAATATCTGCCCGACGACAGCGTGGTGGCAGTTCACGACGGCGTGCGACCTTTCGTAACCAAGGAATTCCTGGAAGAGATGTTCCGTCAGGGCGAGGAATTGGGCAACGCCATCCCCGCCATCGCGCCGGTGGAGACGGTACGTGAGGTCAGCGGCCCGGAGAGTTACATCCTGCGCCGCGATGACATCCGCCTGATCCAGACGCCGCAGGTGTTCCGCAGCGAGGTCATAAAGGCGGCCTATAAACTTCCGTACGATCCCAAGTTTACCGACGATGCTTCGGTGGCGGAGGCCGCCGGTTATCGCATCAATCTGGTGGATGGCCTCAAGTATAATATCAAAATCACCACTCCCGAAGATCTGGAGATTGCAAAGCTGTGGTTAGATTAGCCGCGGCGCTGCATTTACTTTTAGTATGAAAAAGATATTGTGTGTCTTGCTGGCCGCTGTATTGTCTACGGCGGCGTTTGCGCAGAAAGTTACCGTGAGCGGCTACGTTTCGGATGCCAAAAGCGGAGAAGTCTTGATAGGGGCGGGTGTGGTTTACAACAACCCCACGCCCGGTGCGCCCCTGGTGGGCGCCGTAACCAACAACTACGGATTCTATACCCTGAGCCTGCCGGCGGGACAGCGGTCCCTGACCTGGTCGTATATCGGCTATGCAGAGCAGACAGAGACGCTGGATCTGACCCGTGACACGGTGATCAACATCCGCCTGGAGCCTTCGGCCATAATCAAGGAGGCGATAGTTACCGCCCGCAAGGAGGCTGGCCTGAACTCCACCAACACCGGCGCCCTGGAGGTGCCGCAGCACGTGCTGGAGAGTATGCCGGCGCTGTTCGGAGAGAAGGATGTGCTCAAGTCGCTGCAGTTCCTGCCGGGCGTGCAGGGCGGTTCCACCGGTTCGTCCGGCATCTACGTGCGCGGCGGCGGCCCCGACGAGAACCTGATTCTGCTGGACGACATCCCGCTTTACGGTGTCAACCATATGTTCGGCATCTTCTCCGTCTTCACTCCGGAGGCGGTCAAGAAAGTAACTCTGTTCAAGGGTTCGTTCCCGGCCCGGTACGGCGGTCGCCTCTCTTCCGTGATAGACGTCCGTACCAACGACGGCAATATGAAGGAGTTCCACGGCCTGGTCAGCGTAGGAATGCTCTCCGACAGGGTCCATCTGGAAGGTCCTATCGTCAAGGATAAGACATCTTTCAGCGTGAGCGGGCGCGTGTTGCACTCGTTCCTGTTCACTCCGGTGCTGAGGGCGTTCAACGTTCCCGCCAACTACTATTTCTACGACCTCAACGGCAAGATTACCCATAAGTTCAGCAACGAAGACCGTATCATTGCCAGTGTCTACCACGGCCGCGACCGTTTCCTGGTACACTACGACGATGATTACAGCTACAATTACGACGATTATAACTATCACGGCAAGGATGCCGACGTAATCCGCACGGAGAAGACCGACGTCAATATGGACTGGGGCAACACCGTGGCGGCGTTGCGCTGGAACCACGCCTTCGGCAGCAAGCTGTTTGCCAACACCACGCTGGCCTACAACCACTACGAAATGGATGTAGATTTGACCAACGTCAACTACTTCAAGGAGAAAGAGGCGGAGAGCCAGGAAAAGATGGGCGTGACCTACGACTCCGGCATCAACGACATCGACCTCAAGATAGATTTCGACTACAACCCTACGCCCGATCACCTTATCAAGTTCGGCGCGGAGTATATGCATCACGATTTCCGTCCGCAGACGGCAACCCTTTCAGAAAAGGAGACGTCGGGCAAGGAGGTGGTTATAGATACCACTTTGAATATGGCCTCCGGCGGCAAGCTGATAGGCCACGAAGGGACGCTGTATATAGAAGATGACTTTGTGATTGGACAGAGGCTGTCGTTCAACCCCGGCGTCCATATCGGCCTGTTCCACACCCAGGGCAAGACCTACGCCTCCCTTCAGCCGCGCTTCTCCGGCCGCGTGGATATCGGCGCCGGCGTCAGCGTCAAGGCCTCCTACGCCCGGATGTCGCAGTACGTGCACCTGCTGGCCTCCACCGACATATCGCTCCCCACCGACCTGTGGGTCCCCATCACCAAGGATATCAAGCCCGAGACGGCCGACCAGTTCTCACTGGGAACCTACTGGGACGCCGGCAGCGGCTGGGAAATGTCGCTTGAGGGCTATTACAAGGATATGCACAACATCCTGGAATACAAGGACGGAATGTCGGTGCTGATAACCTCCACCGGATGGGAATCCAAGGTGGCGATGGGGCAGGGCCGTGCCTACGGTATGGAGCTCTTCATCCAGAAGAAGACCGGCAATACGACCGGCTGGCTGGGATACACCCTGGCCAAGAGCGAACGCCGCTTCCCAGACGGCAGCATAAATCGCGGCGAATGGTTCCCCTTCAAGTATGACCGCCGTCACGACGTCAGCCTGGTAGTGAACCACCGGTTCAACGACCGCATAGACGTCTCCGGCAGCTGGAAGTTCTTTACCGGCGGCGTCACGACCCTGACCACCCGCGAATTCGCCGTGGTTGACATAAACGGCCGCATTCACGAATCGGACTACGTATCTTCCCGCGGCAACTACCGCCTGCCGCCTTCGCACAACCTCTGCCTGGGAGTCAATTTCCACAAGCAGAAACGTCACGGAGAACGCATCTGGAATATAAGCGTCTACAACGCTTACAACTATATGAATCCCGACTTCGTCTATAAGGATTATGCCGCGGAGTATGATCCGGGAACTTACAATGTCAAGCGCGAGGGAGTTGAAGTGAAAAAGATAACCGTGCTGCCGGTACTTCCATCTTTCAGTTACACCCGTAAATTCTGATGACCGCCATGAAAAGATATATTTTGATGATAATTGCGGCTGCGCTTCTGGCAACCTCCTGCGAAAACACCGTGGAGACCATCTGGAGCGACCAGAACGAAGCGATGCTGGTGCTTAACGCCCAACTGATGCAGGACAGCCCTTCGCATAGGGTATTTGTCCACTGCAGCGAAGGCGGCCAGAACAACGACGTAATCGATGCAGAAGTCTTCTACAGCGTCAACGGAGGGCCACAGAAAAAGGTCACTCCCATGACTTCGTGGGAAGAATGGTACGACGGCTCATTGCATGAAAAATCGGACGGATACCGGTTCGTTGAGAATTTCACGGCCGGCGACCGTGTCAGCCTGCGGGCTTCCTGGCACGGCCTCACCGCCACCGGAGAATTCACATTCCCGGAAAGTGCCGCCAAAATCACCGCCGTGGATACCGCAAGGATAGTTCTGAGCGGCGATGAGGGCTACTACGATACTCACATCACCCGTCAGTACCGCATCACCGTCAAGGATGCCCCGGGCGAGAAGAACTATTATATGCTCCGGTTCGAGGATGTTATGTACAGATTGGATCCGACAGGTAAAAAGATAGATTCCGTAGTGATATCCGGCTCGTTTGACGCCAGCGACGACCACGTTTTGCACCCGGTGGAAAACAGTCTGATGGAGGATATTATCGGCAGGGACAACTATTACGAGACCTTCACGGACGAGATGTTCGCCGACGGCGATTACACCATCAAGGTGACCGACCCTATGTACGGAGCATACTTCGGGGCTTGGGCCGAATTCTGGGAGCCGTTCGAAGAGGGTGATTCATACTGTATGGACCGCCGCATCAAGGTCTATACGCTCACCTTTGATGAATATATCTATCTGAGGGCTATAGACGCCGCCGGCAACGACCTGGGATTTATGACCGAGCCGGTAATCTTCCCCGGCAACGTTTCGGGAGGATTGGGATTCGTGACGGGCGTCACACCGGAAGTATGGACACTGGAATTCCCTGCGGAACCTTTCACCGGAGAGCCGCCGTATAACGCATACCGCTATACCGACCCGATTCCGGAGGAACCCCTTTACGAATGATTATCGCATTTCGTAGGTAGTCTCGATCCCGCCAGGTTCTTCCAGAATCATACGGGTTACGAGGCCGTCCTTGATGCGGTAGGTCAGCACTACAGATTTGTAGCCGCCGCGCTGCACGGCGCCCTTTGCGGTAATCTTTACGGTGCGGAAGCCGGTCTTCTCGGTGACTTCGCTGTTGGCGTTATTGTCCTTGGCAGCCTGCTGCCAGTTGCCCGAGAGGCAATTCAGCAGGGTGGCTCGCTGCAGCTTTACCATCGCCACTTTTTCGGAATCCATTTCTGCCTTGACTCCAAGCAGGTTCATCTTGACCATAGTGCCGTCGATAGTGAAGAATTCACCGGCGGGGTCACTGTAAATCATGTTCAGATGGTCCTTGCCGTCGAAGGTCAGGTGTCCTTTCATTACGGTGGTCTTGCCCGAAATCTTCAGGCGGCGGGTCTGGGTAAAATCCAGGTCGTAGGTCTGCGCAAAAGCGGCCACTGAGAGCAGCAGGGCGCAGGCGAAAACAATTATGCGTTTCATTTTTCCAGGGAATCGAGGTATGTTACAACGTCGCCCACGGTCTCGAACTTTGCCAAAGCCTGGTCGGGAATGACCACGCCGTAGTCGTCTTCGAGCCGCATAAGCAGCTGCAGGATATCCAGTGAATCGGCGTGCAGGTCGCGCTTGATCTGGGCGTCGAGGGTTACCTTTTCGGGATCTATGCGCAACTGGCGCGCAAGTATGGCTTTAACTTCTTCAAACATATCAATATTCGTAATGTTCGTATTTCAAAATCACCTCTTCTATCTTGGCAGAGAGTGAGTTGCGTTCCATCAGGTAGGCCTGCTCTATGCATTTTGCCACCGCGGTGGCCTTGCTGCTTCCGTGCCCCTTTACCACGGTCTTCTCTGTGCCCAGCAGCACGCTGCCTCCGTAGTTCTGATAGTTCATAAACTCCTTCTCCTCCTTGAACATCCGCTTCATAAGCAGCGCCCCAATCTTATAGATGGTACGCGAGAAGATGTCCTTCTTGAGTTTCCCCAGCAACTCGAGCGCTGTCCCTTCTGTGGTCTTTACCAGCACGTTGCCGGAAAAACCGTCGGCCACCACTACGTCGTAGCTGCCGGAAAGCAGGTCGCGGCTCTCCATATTGCCCACGAAATTAATCTCGGAGGTTTCAGAAAGCAAATTGTATGCCTTTTGATGGATCTCGTCGCCCTTCTCGGCCTCCTTGCCCACATTTAGCAGGGCAATCCGGGGGTTGCTGACGCCGTAGACGTGCTGCATATACAGGCTGGACATAATGCCGAACTGGCGCAGCATTTCGGGGGTGACCTCCACGTTGGCGCCGCTGTCGCAGATGCCGACCTTGCCGCCGTCCATAGTCGGGAGGATGGGGCAGAAGGCGGGGCGGATGATGCCCTTGATGCGGCCGATGCGGGTCAGGGCAGCCGCCACCAGGGCACCGGTGCTGCCGATGGATACCATAGCGCTGATGCTGTCGTCGTCACGCAGCATACGCACCGCCTTCATCATAGAACTCTCTTTCTTGAGGCGGATGGCGTTAATGGGCTGTTCGTCGCAGCCGATGACTTCCGGTGAGTGGACAATTTCCAGTCGCGCCGCGTCGTAATCCTTGCCTTCCAGGCAGCGCCTTATGGCCGCTTCGTCGCCGGTCAGTATCAGATACAGGTCGTCAAACTGCTGCAGGGCTGTGAGGGCGCCTTCTACATTAGCCTCGGGGCTATGGTCGCCTCCAAAGCAATCAACCAAGACTTTTAACATAGCAGCGGTGTCGTTTTATCTTCTGTTCGTCAAAACGCTTCCATTGATTCTGGATGGCGTAGTTCTCTTCCAGGTTCATGTTGGTCTCGGCATACAGCACTCCGGGCATCCTGAGCATTTTTACCATGGCGGCAGAAATAACCACGCTGATGCCGCGGTTGAGCCATTCGGGATCGACACCCACCAGGCCCAGATCCAGCACCTTGGGGTGCTTGATGGCGTGCAGCACGCGGATTATCGCACCCGGAGTGAGGCGTCCGCCGGAAGGTCTCAGGGCATCGGCAATTGCTGGGAATGCCAGGCCCATGCATATCATCTTTTCGTTCTCGTCCAGCACAATCACCAGGTTGTCCTTGCTCAGAATCAGGCTGAAATTGTCCAGCATCAGCTTTTTCATTGCGTCTGTGAAAGGCACCGAGCCGTAAATCAGGTCGTACGACTTGTCCAGCAGCTCAAAGAAACCGTCGGCATATTTTGCCAGATATTCCTTGGTGGTGCGGGCGGTGGCGATGTGCAATTTGTAGCGGCGCATCACATAGTCGGCCATCTGCTCCAGTTCGCCGTTGTAGTCCTTTGCCACGCGCAGGCGGCTGCCGGTCCAATCGACCTCCTTCTTGTAGCCGAGGCGGTCTATGAAATCGGCGTAGTATGGGAAGTTGTATGTCTCCTCGAAGGTTGCGGGATATTCAAAACCGTCCACCAGAAGGCCTTCGCGTTCGAGGTCGGAGAAGCCAAGCGGCCCTTGCACCTCGTCCATCCCCTGTTCGCGGGCCCACGCTTCCACCGTCTCGAACAGTTTGGCGGCCACTTCAAAGTCGTCGATTACGTCGAAGCGGGTAAAGCGGCAGCGGCGTTGGTTGTACTTCTGGTTTGCTGCGCGCTGAATGATGCCGGAGATGCGGCCCGCCATTTTCCCGTCCTTATATGCATTGAAATAGACGTGTTCGCACATGTCGTTGTAGACATAATCTTTGCGGAACAGCTTTTTCTCGTCCATATAAAGTGCGGGGGCGTAACATTGGTTGCCCTTGTATAACTTCAGCGGGAATTCGATGAATTCCTTCTGCTGCCGTTTGGTGGTGACTTTTTCTACTGTTATCATGGCTTATCGGTGTATTGCGTGGAAGCAGATGCCGAGGCCGTTGGGACCGCAGTGACTGCCGATTGTAGGATTGACTACGGTGGTGACTACGCGCAGGTCGTCGCCGTATATGGCCTTGAGCTGACGCTCGGCCTCGGCGGCGATGTCGGGACAGTCGGAGTGGCCTATCACCACGCGGTGGCCCTTGACATCATCGCCCAAATCCTGTACATACTGAACCAGGCGGGCGATGGCCTTTGCGCGGCCCGTCTCCTTGCCGATGGATACCATCTTGCCCTCGTCGTTCAGATGGATGATGGGACGGATGCCGATCAGGCCGCCCATGGTTGCTGCCAGACCGCTCACACGGCCGCTGCGGCGGAAGAATTTGAGATCATCGGCAAAGAAGTACATCGGGAATTTCGGCACCTCTGTCTTGGCCCATTCAACTATCTCGTCGCCGGTTTTTCCGGCCTTGACCAGGTCTGCGACCTCCAGCACGACGTTGTATGCCAGGGCGGAAATGCCCAGCGTGTCGACATGCCAGAACTTGCGTCCGGGATATTTCTCCAGCAGCTTCTTGACGGCCATATCCATAATTGTGAAAGTATTGGACGTGCCGGAAGAAAAATGTGCGTAGAGTATATCATTGCCTGCGGCGAATTCGGGTTCAAAGGTCTTTACATAGAACTCCTCGCTCATTGCGCTGGTGGTGGGCATGGTGCCGCGCCTTAACATATCGTAAAAAGCGTGTGCGTCAAACTCCTGCCAGTCAACATAAGGATAAATGACCTTGTCGTCTACGGTATAGGGCATACTGATGAGCTTGATGCCATACTGCGCGCACTCTTTGGGAGTGATGTCGCAGTCAGTGTCGGAGAAAAATGTCAGCATAGTACAAAAATGTAATCATATATCGGCTGCAAGCCGCGGTTAAACATAATTTCGAGATTGGGATACCTGGTGGTCAATTCGCTTTGCAGTGCTTCGGCCTCATCGGCAGGCACGGCTTCGCCGGTGAAGACCAGCATCACGTCGCGGCCGGCGGAGCCCATACGCTCCAGCAGAGCCGTGGCAGCTTCCTTGCGGCTGGGTGAATCGGAGAGGATGCTCTTGCCCTGATAGCCCACAAAGTCGCCTTCGACGACCTTGACGCCGTCGCCCTCGGCATCGCGGATGGCGCGGGAAACCATACCCGTGGCCACCGATTCCATTATCGATTTTGCACCTTCGATGACCTCTTCCGCATCGGGGCAGTCGCGGTCGGCGGAGGCGATGGCATAATACCCTTCACCGATGGTGGTGGAGGGGAGCACGCGGACGTCGGCATCCTTGTAGAGGCCGGCTGCCTGCTCGGCCGCCATCTTTATGTTGGAGTTGTTGGGGAAGACCAGTATGGTGTCAGCGTTGATGCTTTCAAACGCCTGAATGAAATCCTGTGTGGAGGGGTTCATAGTCTGGCCACCTGGGATCACCACGTCGGCGCCGATTTCCTTGAAGGATGCTATGAGCCCTTCGCCCGCCGCCACCGTCACGATGCCGTATTTCTCTTTCGGCTTGTGGAACGAGGCGTTGTTCTTATTGCTCTCCTGATGGTGCTGCAGCGCCATATTTTCTATCTTGAGGGTGAGGAACTCGCCGTACTGCTGGCAATGGTTCAGGATTTCGCCGGGGGTGAAAGTGTGCACGTGAACCTTGAAGATGGTGCCGTCGCGGAAGGCCACCACGCTCTCTCCGTGAGCCTCCAGCCAGTCTATCAGTTCTTTTTCGTCAAAATGCTCTATGTCGGTCTTGGCGCGGGTCAGGCGCAGCAGGAATTCGGTGCAGTAGCCGAACTCCAAAACGCTGTCTTCGGTGAATTTGGAAAGATCCAGCGCCGGGGCTGCGGCTGCGGCCTGCGGGGCGGCCTCCTCTTCAGAGACGATGCCGTGCAGCGCCTCGTTCATGCCGCGGAATATGCACAGAAGGCCGGCGCCGCCGCTGTCCACCACGCCTGCTTGCTTCAATACATCCAACTTGTCGGGAGTATGGTCCAGCGAAGTCTGCATCGCCTCCAGTAATGAGTCGAAATAAGACTCCAGAGAATTGCCCTTGGCACCTTCGGCACCTTCGCGGAGCACGGTTATGATGGTGCCCTCCACCGGGACGGGGATGGCGCCGTAGGCCTCCTTCACCGCCGACCGCATTGCACTGGCAAACGTCGCGGCATCGGCGCTGTCACGTCCCTCCAGCCCTTTGGCCAGGCCGGCGAAGATGCGGGAAAGAATCACGCCGGAATTGCCGCGGGCGCCCATCAGCATCCCCTGCGCCGCCTCGTGGGCGATATCACCCAGGGAATTGCCCTTGGCGGCGTTTTCGCCAGCCTTGAGGGTCATATACATATTGTCTCCGGTATCGCCGTCGGGAATCGGGAATACGTTGAGGTCGTTTACTACGGTCTTGTCTTTATACAGGCTGGCAGCTCCCTGACGGAGCATGTCGGAATAGAGTGTGCTATTTATTGTCTGCGACATAGGGTTTCTTTTTCAAAACGCTTCTCTTGTAGGCCGGTATCTTCATCAGCTGACGGAACAGGAAGGGCTGGATTGCATACGAGAAGAGTATCGTGCAAGCCATTCCTATCAGGGTGCTGAGCCCTATCGAACGTATCGAAGGGTGCTGTGCGAACAGCAGAGAGCAGGTCACTATCAGCAGTATGATGGCAGAGAAGAATATGGCCGACTTGTGATAGCCAAGCATCTCGTCGCTGCCGGTGCGGGCCCTGGCCAGGAGCCCCTCCGTAATGAAGATGCTGTAGTCCACGCCCACGCCAAAGATGAAGGTGGATATCACAATGTTTATCAGGTTGAATTCCAGGCCTATGATGGCCATATAGCCCTGTACCACAAACCAGCTGATTACCATCGGCAGGAACGAGAGCAGGGCGGTGATTATGTTTCTGTAAGAGAATATAAGTATCAGCAGCACCAGCAGGGCGGAGATCCATACGGCGATGTTGAAGTCGTCGTGGATCACCTGCACCATATCCTTGCAGTAATAGAACGGATCCAGGATGAAGGTCTTGGGATTGGCAACAAGCGCCGCCGTCACAATGTCTTTGTCTTCGGCAGGCATCGAGACGTCGGTGAAAACCATATACTGGCCGTCGGCGTTCTTTTCTATAAAGTTGCACAAAAGATTATCCGGAATCACGCCGCTTTCAAGCAGCGAGGCGGGCTCGTATTCGGTGTCCAGAATGGTGCCGAATCCGTCAAACAGGTCGGGATAGAGCCCAATGCGGCCAGCTTCGGCATACAGGCGGTCCATTACGTCCTGCTTTTTGGACGGCGCCCAGAAGGCATTCCAGGCGTCGATTCGCTCCTGCTGCGTCTTCTCGGGTATGAATACCCTGGAGACCATATCGGAAAAGTCGTGCACGTCGCCGGCTGATTTCAGTGAGTCCAGGATTGCCGCCAGCGATACATTTGCCTCCAGCGCCTCGTCGAGGTCTGCGGATACGGTGGCGAAGTATTGATGGAAATAGCCGTCGTTGTTCTTTTCGTTGAAAAGGGTCTCGCTGGCGAGTTCGTCCGCGCCGTTATAGTCCAGGTTGCGCAGGTCGCTGTCGAACTTGACCTTCTGCGAGAAAGCCAGGCCGATGGCTATCAGTATGGTAAGAATCCACAACAGAGTGTGCTTGCGGTCAAATGGGATGCTGTTGAAGCGCTCTATCGTCTTGAAGGTGGCCGTCTCGCTGTTGCCCTTCTTGTCCTTGAGGAAGTGGGGGAGGAATATCAACGCGAACAGCGTGCTGCCCGCCAGCGCCAGGGAGGCGAACATTCCGAAGTCGCGCAGCAGGTCGCTGTCGGTGAACAGCAGGCTCAGGAAGGCGCCTATGGTGGTCAGAGCCCCAAGGAATACCGGCGTCGATTCTTCGCGCAACAGCTGCTCCACATCGCCTACATAAAAGAGATGTATCAGCAGGTGCAGGCAGTAGCTGAT
>JAFZBQ010000024.1 GCA_017561665.1 Bacteroidales bacterium
ACCGTAAACCCTTGACTGGGACGATATTATCTCCATTCCCCAGAGAACATCGCCGCTGGCGGCATCGTTGAACGGGGTGGTGCCGGTGGTCCATCCGTCGGAAGAATACCTGCCTTTTACCACGGTGGCCTCTTTCTGGGAGAGGATATGGCATCCCGGCTTTGACAGGGTGATGTCGGCGGCCTCGATGGCAGTATCCCAGTCGTTCATAACCAGGGCGACGCGGCCACGAAGGAGGTTTACGGCATATTTGTCAAGATGGGAGATATGGTCCTGTCCCAGGCCGGAGGACTCCAGAAAAAGCAGCGACTGCTCGAGGTCGTCCACGATAAGGTCATAGACCTGCTGCACGGTTCCGCGCCCCTTTGCCTGGCTGGATGCAGTCGTAGCTGTCGTATAGACAGGCACGCCAGGACAGTCCTGATGGCCGATGTAGGTCTGCTGATAGGATTGAATCAGCATAAAATAGCAGAAGGCACGTATGGCGTAGGCCTGGCCCACGATGCAATCACGCGCTGCCGTATCGCCGGTTGCGGTCTCTCCCGCTGTGATAATGGCGTTGGCGTTGTTTATCAGTTCGTAGAAATAAGCCCAAACGAAATAGCAGCGCTGGATTTTGCTGGCGTAGCGCTCGCGCACTCCGTAGGTATAGTCGTTCCAGAACCAGCCCGGTCCCTTGGCCGTCTGTACCATATCTTCTCCCATAAGGTCGGCGGCCAGGAATACCGCCATATTGCCGAAGGTCTGGTGAGTGTTGGCCGTAAGGAAATCTATGCGGTTGTACATCGATGCATAGATGCCGTCCAGAGCCACCTGCATTCCGTCGGTGGTCCCGAGCATACTGAGAGAAGACTCGGTGGTCGGCTCAGTATCCATCATCTTGGAGCAGGAGGCCAAAAGCAGAAGTGCTGTCGTAAATAGTAAAATCTTCTTCATTGTCTCTCCTCCTTATAAACTGATGTCAACACCTAAGGTTATGCTTCGCACCGGCACGTAAGAGAATCCGGTGGAGCCGCTGAAGCTCTGCTGGGGGTTCATACCGTCCAGATGGGTGAAGGTCCACATATTGTCCATCGAGAGATATGCCTTGCAGCGGTTGAGGACGGTATTCCTGATGATAGACGAAAAATCGTAGCCCAGGGTTATGTTCTTTACCGAAAGGTACGATGCATCTACCAGGAAACGGTCGGTCGTGGCCGTGACAAGGGTGGTGGTAACCTTGGGCACGTCGCTCGTATCGCCCTGCTGCTTCCAGCTGCGCAATACGTTGCGGTGATAAACCTGCCCGACGAAGGAGGGTTCCATCATTGTCTGGTATACCGAGTCATAGATCTTGCCGCCCAGGGAATATCCCAACATCATATCGAAAGAGAACCCTTTCCACTTGAGAGCGGTGGAGAAGGAGCCGTAAACGTCGGGGATGCGGCTGCCAAGGATATATTTGCAGTTGGCGGCGACTTGCTGGTCGGCTGTGATATATTCGCTGCCGGGAATCATTTCGCCGTCGAAATCCTTTTCGTATGCCCAGTAAAGCTGATTGCCTGTAAGAGGGTCGACGCCGGCGCTGCGGGACAAATAGAAAGAATTGATGGGATAACCTTTCTTGTTGATGTAACTGCCGCTCACAATGGGTTCATCGCCGCTGGTGAGGGCGAGTATCTTGTTATTGAGCACAGATGCGATAACTCCGACATTCCATACCAGGTCGCCCCGGTGGATTATGTCCCAGCCGAGGGTCAGGTCCACGCCCCGGTTGACCATACTTCCTACATTGGCATAATAGCCGGCGATGCCCTGCGAAGGCGCCTTGGGATAGAGAAGGAGCAGGTCGGTGGTCTTGCGGCTGAAGACCTCCAGCGTTCCGGTGAGATACCTCAGGGCGGTGAACTCTATGCCGGCGTTCATATTGCCGTTCTTCTCCCAGCTTATGTCAGGATTTTCAAGGGAAGCAATCATGGCACCGGAGAAGCCGGAATTGGCATAATTCATATTGTAGAGGCCCTGCCAGGCATAATAGGTGCCTACGTTGTCGTTGCCCTGCACGCCGTAGCTGGCCTTCAGTGTAAGGTTGTCTATCCAGCCGATGCTGCGCATAAAATCCTCCTTGGAGATGCGCCAGCTGGCGCCTAAACTCCAGAATGCACCCCATCGGTGGCTCTTTTCGAAACGGGAAGAACCGTCGAGCCGGAAACTTGCAGAAAGATAATACTTGTCGTCAAAGTCGTAATTCACGCGGCTCAGCCAGGAATCGATGTAATACTCTTCCGAGGTGCTGTAGGCCTGCGAGATGGTGGAGCCCATACCCAGCTCGTCATAACCGTCAAAGGGGAATCCGGTGCGCTCGCCGTTGAGGTAGAAGAGCTTCATCCCGTAGAATTCGTGTCCGGCCATCGCGTCGATATGGTGCCTGTTCCATTTGTGGTCCCAGGAGAGGAGCTGGTTCCAGGTATAGCTGTTGGTGCGTTGGTATTCTTTTGTCAGACGGCCCATACCCTCGGCATTGCCGTTTTCGCGGTTGAAGTTGGTCGTCTGGTTTTCGTGCCTGTTGTCCAGGCCAATGTTTGTGGTCAGCGAAAAGTCTCCCCAGCGGGCCTTCAAAAAGCCTCTGCCGCTGAAGTTGTCGCTGTATGTGTAATAGTTGTCGTCGTAAAGGGTGGCGACGCTGTTGCGGTTGTTCTGGGCACCTGCGGGCCGCGATTCGCCATAGTCAAAAATCTTGTTGCCGGAGGCGTCGACAACGGGCGCTCCCGAAGCATCGAGCTTGTAAACCGGGTAGATAGGCGCCATCAACTGGGCTGAATACCAGACATTTGTTGCGGACGAGGAGTCGCTGCCCAGGAAATGGGTATCGGTATGCGAGTAGCTCATATTAAGGCCGGCGGTGAGCCAGCTGCAGATATCGCTCTCAAGATTGAGACGGCCGTTGTAGCGCTGAAAATCGGTCGTTTTGAGCAGGCCGTCCTCGTCGAGGTAGCCTATCGAGGCAAGATATCGGGAAGAAGACGTTTTCCCGGAAAACGAAACCTGATACTCCTGACGCAAAGGGGCGGGGGCGGTCACGCTCGCCATCCAGTCCTCGTCATATTTCAGGTTGGCACCGGGAACGATTTTGCCTTCGGCGGTGAACAATTCGTCCGCCGGCAGGTCGTAGGGATTGTAGATGGCGCCCGTGCCGAG
>JAFZBQ010000025.1 GCA_017561665.1 Bacteroidales bacterium
AGCGTCGCATCTGGGCGTGAACATGTTCGTCATCTACATTTGTCAGGATGTAGAGGTCTCCCAAGATTGCGGTCAGGAACATCAGCACGCAGCCCAAAAGCATCGCGTGCGGCTGCGCCAGAGCATCCAGCCCGTGCCAGCAGCTTCCCCAGACACTGATTACCGGCGAAGCTGGGTCGGCGATGGCCAGTTTGTCGACTGTAAAGGGCGAGCCTGTGAAGAAAGTGCCGACAGCGGCGCCAACCAGCAGCGGCGCCAGCAGGCCGTTGACCATCAAGGCGATACGGAAACCTTTTACGCCCAGCAGATTCTCTTTCTTATGGCAGAATTCATAGGACACGGCCTGGAACACGAATGTTATCAGCAGCAGTATCCACACCCAGTAGGCACCGCCGAAGCTGGTGCTGTAAAAGAGCGGGAACGAGGCGAAGAAGGCGCCGCCGAAAGTGACCAGCGTGGTGAAGGTCAGCTCCCATTTGCGGCCGGTGGAATTGAGTATCACCCGTTTCTGGCTTTCGCTGAGGGAGCGGTTGCCAAGATGGAGGTTTGCCCCCTGCACAAACATAAGCGCCACCAGCAGACCGCCCAGCAGGGCGATCAGCACCCACCAATATGATTGAAGGAATTCGTATGTCATGGCTTAGTCCTCCTCTATTTCTGCGGGACCCTTCTTGATGGCCCCTATCATTATTCTGATTTCGATGGCAAGGAACAGCGCGAACACCGCCAGGAACACGAAGAAGGTGGTTTTTACGGCGGCGGCGCTCAGGCTGGAGATGGCCACGTTGACCGGCAGCAGCCCCTGGATGGTCCACGGCTGGCGGCCCACTTCTGCCACTATCCAGCCGCACTGTCCACAGATATATACCAGCGGTATGCAGATGATAGCCACCAAGAGCAGCCACTTCATATCCGGCAACTTCTTTTTCCAGGCGAAGATCAGAGAGAGCAGCAGCACCAGTGCGATGAGCATTCCCAGACCTATCATAAAGCGGAAGGCCCAGAACACGATGCCTACCGGAGGAACGGCATCCTCGGGCTTTGAGAGGTGGCCGTAGCCCATATACTGCACGTTTTCTTCCAGCGCCGCTTTGGCCGATTCCGCAGCAACAGGGTCGCTTTCGGCAGCGGCGCGATATGCCGCCAGGGCATCCAGCGCCGCACGGCCGCGGTCCATTTTCTCGGCTACGGAAGGTATCTCGTTGCCGTCGCTGTCGGTATAGCCGGCCAGTATGTCGTTGATGCCAGGCACGAAGCCGTCGATCTTATGGGTTGCGAGTATCGACAGCATCTTGGGGACCCTGATGCCCGGCACTACCGTGAACGCGACGCCGTTTCCGCCATCGCGAAGCCCTTCTGCCGCCGCCAGCTTCATCGGCTGGAATTCGGCCGCGTGGATGCCGGAGGAATCGCCCGAAAGCATCACCGCCGCACTGCCCACCAAGCCCACGATTCCGCCCACCAGGGCGCTCTTGAGGGCGAACTTGCGATTACGGCCGCGCAGCAGGTACCAGGCGCTGACTCCGACCACGAAAATGCCGCCGGTGACCCAGCCGCTGGTAACGGAGTGGAAGAATTTGGACACCGCCACGGGGTTGGAGATGACCTCCCAGAACGCCGCGGCCGAAGCCATTTCGCTGCGGACGGTCTCCGGATTGAAGGTGGTGCCCACGGGATTCTGCATCCAGCCGTTGGCCACCAGTATCCAGTATGCGCTGATGGTGGCGCCGATGCCGGTAAGCCAGGTCGATGCCAGGTGGAATTTCTTGGAAACGCGGTTCCATCCGAAGAACATCACCGCAAAGAAGGTCGCCTCCATAAAGAAGGCGAGAATTCCCTCGATGGCCAGCGGAGCGCCGAACATGTCGCCCACGAACCACGAGTAGTTGCTCCAGTTGGTGCCGAATTCGAACTCCAGAATGATGCCGGTGGCGATACCTACGGCAAAGTTCACGGCGAAGAGTTTCATCCAGAACTGCGCCGTCTTTTTCCAGAATTCATCCTTCTTCACCACGTAAATCGTCTCCATCACAGCCATCACCAGCGCCAGGCCCAGCGTGAGCGGGACAAACAGCCAGTGGTACGCCGCGGTCATTGCAAACTGCAATCGGGACCAGAGTATTACATCCATAAAAAGCTATTCTTTACTTGTTTGTATTTCTTCAGTAGCTGTCAGGCGGTCGGACACCGCCTCAATTTTCTGTTCCTCCGTCATTCCGGCCATCGCCGGGCGGAAAAAGAACACCCGCAGCACGGCAAAGAGAATCACCAGCTTGAGCACTATGAGCCACACCAGGGGCTTGCCCCAGGTCATATTGCGGAAGCCCTCCCGGTAGAGGCCGAAAAGTGACGGTGATTTGCGCTGACTGCTGCCCATCTGCGTTGTTCTTTTCAGTAAAGATACATCAAGTTTTTGTTATATTTGCAGTTACTGACACTAATTCTTATGAAAAGACTCACCGTTTTTGTGGCGCTCGCCCTTCTGTCGGCCAATCTGCTGGCCGGCAATGTCATAACCGACAGCATCGACTCCAAAATCCTCGGCTGCGAGGTCAAATGCAACGTTTATCTGCCCGACGGCTTTGCCGATTCCGGCAAGGAATATCCCGTGGTGTATCTGCTGCACGGCCTTTCCGACACCTACGAAGGCTGGGCGGGACACGGCAACATGCAGACCATAGCCGACAGGCTCATCGCTTCCGGCGAGGCGGCGGAAATGGTGATAATAATGCCCAACGCCGGCCATCCCAACCCGCGCGAGGTCCTCAACGGCTATTTCAACACTCCCGGCCGCAACTACGAGGACTTCTTCTTCCAGGAGCTGATGCCCCAGATGGAAGCCAAATACCGCTGCATCGGCGACAAGAAGCACCGCGCAATAATGGGCCTTTCTATGGGCGGCGGCGGCAGCACGGTTTATTGCCAGCACCACCCCGAGATGTTCTCCAGTTGCTATGCGATGAGCCCCTGGCTGGACGAGAAGGGCGAAGTGGGCTGGAACGACAAAGATGACCAGCTGGCCGTGGTTTGCCGCTCGGTGCACGAGAATTCCGCAATCGACTTCGTGGCAAATGCCGACGAAAGCACCGTGGCAGCCCTCCGCACCGTACGCTGGACCTTTGACATAGGCGACGACGACTGGCTGCTGCACCTTTCTGTGGATATGCACTACAAGATGCAGGAAAAGGGCATCCCGCACGAATTCCGCGTGCGCGACGGCGACCACAACTGGTATTACTGGCCGATGGTGCTACACTACGCCCTCCCCTGGGCTTCGGTCGGCTTTGCCAAATAATCCTTTATGAAGATAGTCCTGACGCTGATGCTGGCCGCCTCGGTGGCGTTTTCGCCGCGCGAGGTCGACACCCGCATCGGCTGTGCCGTGGCCGACTCCCCCACCGCCAGCATTTTCGGTGCGGGGGGCGAGGTTGTGGGCAATACCATCCCGTGCGTGACTGCACCCAACGGAATGACCTACTGGACCCCCGCCACATGCATTTCCGACCAGAAAGGGGTTTCTCCGTACCGCTGGGAGGCGCCCGAATGGATGGGATTTCGCGGCTCTCACTGGCTGGACGGCAGCGCCACGCAGGATTACGGATCGTTCTTCATTGTACCGGGATGCGAACCGGTGCCGCTTGACCACTCTCTGGAGGTGGCGCAACCCGGTTATTATAGATACGGCGGCCACGAACTAACCGGTGCCGGCCGCAGTGCCATAATGCGTCTGGAGTGCAATAAACTCCGTTTTGGCGCCAATACGCAGTATAACGACGCGACCCTTGTCTATGACCGCTCTGCCGGAGAAATCCGCGCAGAAAACCCCGTGCACCGCATCTACAACGGCTGGGGCAAGCTGGCCGGTTATTCTTCCTGGGCGGTAGTCCGATTCAACAAACCTATAAAAGCCGTTACTCCCATCGGCCGAATAATGTTCGACATTGAGTTCGAAGATGTTCCCGGGCCGCTGATGGTACGCATCGGTACATCTTTCACCAGCCTGGACGGCGCTGCCCACAATATAGAAACGGAGATTCCCGACTGGGATTTTGAAGCGGCGCGGGAAAGGATAGAGGCGGTCTGGACAGAAAGGCTGGCGCAGATAGAGGTGGAGGGCGGCGACCTGGAGGTGCGTCGTCATTTCTATACTTCTCTCTGGCGTTCGTCTCTGAGCCCGCGAATGGTGAGCGACTGCGGCGCCGAGCCCGACTACGACGACTTCAACCTGTGGGACACCTTCCGCGCCCTGCACCCGCTGCACACCATACTGCAGCCCAAAGAGAGCGGAGAAATGATGCAGGCGCTGGTGCGCAAGTACGAGCGGGGCGGCTGGATGCCAATCTTCCCGATGTGGGGCAGTTACACCAGCGCGATGATAGGGGACCACGCCGCCAGCGTGATTGCCGACGCCTATACCAAGGGCATCCGCAATTTCGATTACCGCAAGGCCTGGGAGGGTATCCGCAAGAACTGCTTCGAGACGCCCTGCGACTCTTTGTACGAGGACGGCCGCGGCCGGCGGGCGCTGGAGCCGTATCTTCGACTGGGCTACCTGCCTCTGGAAGAGCATGTGAAGTTTGCATTCCACGCCAACGAGCAGACCAGCCGTACGCTGGAATATGCCTACGACGATTGGTGCGCATCGCTGCTTGCGCGCAAACTGGGCTCCAGGAGCGATTACAAAGAGCTGAAACGGCGCGCCGGAAACTGGCGCAATGTGTTCGACCCCCGCACCAAATACCCTCAGGGTCGCCACGAGGACGGCACATTTCTGGATGAGGACAATTATCTTAAGAAGACATCCTTCATAACCGAAGGCACTCCCTGCCACTACAGCTGGTTTGTGCCGCAGGATGTCGAGGGGCTAATAGAATTCGTCGGCCGCGACCTGTTCGAAGAGAGGCTCGATTTGATGTTCAGCGAGAACCGCTACTGGCACGGCAACGAGCCGGGCAACCAGATTGCCTATCTGTACGATTATATCGACAGGCCCGAAAAGTGTCAGGCGGCGGTGCGGGAGATTATGCGGACCGAATACCGCAATACCCCCGGAGGCCTTTCCGGCAACGACGATGCGGGGCAGCTGTCAGCCTGGTATGTCTTCGCCTGCCTGGGCTTCTATCCCGTTTGCCCCGGCAGCGCAGAATATGCCCTGGGCATCCCCGCCTTCGATAGAATCACCATACATCTGGAGAACGGGCGGGACTTCGTCATAAAGAAAGAAGCCGCCGCAAAGACGGCTTTCAAGCTGGGCTGCAGAAACCTCCGCCGCCCATTCATCTCCCATCGCGACATCCTCCGCGGCAAAAAACTGACTTATTATTCCGAATAAACCGGGCGGATGGTAAAGCCGCGGTAGCGGCGGGAGAAGTAGGCGTAATGGAATTCTTCGCTGAAGAAGAGATTCATGGCGCAGCCGGGATGATAGGCATGGCGCGTTGAGGTCCAGTAGCGGCCGGCGGTGCCGGGATAGCACAGTTCTCCGCCCTCCATATAGCCCGCCGCCGGCAGAAAGATGCTCTCGCCGGTGGTCCGGCTGGTCACCTTGTATCCGGCAACGCCGTTCAGGTCAGTCAATTCCCAATCGCACTGCTGCACCATTTCGTTCATCTCCACGAACGTGGGCATCCGCCAGCCGGTGCCGAGTTTGGCCTGCACCGCATCATCTTCCGGCTCTGCGAGCAGATTCAACTTAAAACCCGCATTGTATTTCGTAAAGCCGTAGGGGCCGTCGCCGCAAAACGTGTAAGTCTCCGTCTGGTATTTCTCCTTTACCGAAGTCTCCGCCCAGGCGTAATAATCGCCGAAGCCCTCCGGCGTTTCGGCGCCCAGATTGCAGGAGGCCCATTTCACGCTCAGCCCCATATCAATCGCCTCCGGCTGCGCCTTCAGCCCGGCAGTCGGTAGAAATGCCATCAGTATGGCAGCGAGAGTAGCGACCCTCATTCTCATGATTATTCGGCTTTAACAGTTGCCAGTTTGAAGCTCTCCACCTCCAGTGTGCCAAGTTCTTGAATCTGGGGCACCAGACGGGTGAAATGTTCGGCTGCGGAGTGTTTGTCAAGAGATTCCTGATCTTTCCAAGTCTCGAAAATGAGCATCTTGCAAGGATCGCTGCAACTGATGTAGAGGTCGTAGGCGATGTTGCCATCGTCATTGAGAGAACTTGCCACCAGTTCCTTGCAAAGTGCGATGACGGCCTCGCGGGTCTCTTCTGTCACGGTAGTGGGGCAGTTGAGGCGAAGTACGTAATCTCCCTCAGGTTCTGCGCCAGCCTGCATCTGCTGAAGTTCCGTCTGTGCCAACTGAGAGGTTTGGGGAACTATCTGGGCAAAATGCTCGCTAGCAGCGTGTTTATCAAGAGCTTCCTGGCTCTCCCAAGTCTCGAAAATGAGCAGTTTAGTGGAGTCTGTGGCGCTCTCCATCAAGTCAAAAGCGATGTTGCCTTCGTCCTGCAGCGACGCCTCCACGTGCTGCTTGCACAATTCGATGTACTGGTCGCGGTTCTCGGGGCTTACAGTCACAAGGCAGTTGAGACGCAGCGGGCCTTCCGCTTTCTTGGGTGCGCAGGAGACCAGCGCTAAAAGCGCGATGGTTGTAATGAGGATTCTTTTCATAGTTATGGTTTTTTGTTTATAGATCCGCATCGAACTGCATTGTTTGCGTTGGATACGGATATTCTTTTTCATAATGGGAGCAATTTAGCAATATTCTGGTTAACTTTGAAGTATGAAACGACTTATTCTGATTTTTTCCTGCCTGCTGGCCTTTGTCATTGCCAGGGCAGATGGTTTGCGCCTGCCCGGTGTAATGGGCAGCGAAATGGTTTTACAGCAGAACACCGACGCCAATATCTGGGGCTGGGCCGACGCCGGCTCCAAGGTAAAAGTCAAAGTATCCTGGAATAAGAAGTGTTACAGCGTAAAGGCCGGCGACGACGGCTTCTGGAAGGTGGCAGTGGCCACGCCAGCCGCATCGTTTGACCCGCAGACGGTGATTATCTCCTGCGGAAAGGAGAAGATTGATCTGAACAATGTCCTCATCGGCGAAGTGTGGCTGTGCAGCGGCCAGTCCAATATGGAGATGCCGATGGGCGGCTGGCGCTTCCAACCCATCGAAAACGGAGGGCAGGACATGCGCGAAGCGCGGCACGACCCGGGTCTTCGTATGGTGATGATCAAAAAGGCGGTTTCAGAAACAACCATGGAAGATGCCGCCGGCGACTGGTGGACCACCGACGGCGGCCATATCAGCGAATTCAGCGCCACGGCATATTACTTCGGCAGGGAACTGACCCGCGAACTGGGCGTCCCCGTCGGCCTCATCGTCCCCTGCTGGGGCGGCACCATGATAGAGTGCTGGATGGACCGCGAAACGCTGATCAAAGGAGGAATCAAGGGCGAGGATATAGACAAGGACATCCGTGAAAACAAAGACTCCAGCCCCTGGCACACCAGTACCCTGATGTACAACGCAATGATTTATCCGCTGCGCCACTACACCGTAAACGGGTTCATCTGGTATCAGGGATGCTCCAATGTGGGCCGCATTTATGTGCAGGATTATGCAAAACTTCAGGCCGCTATGGTTACCAAATGGCGGGAACTCTTCGGCCGCGGCGACCTGCCTTTCTACTATGTGCAGATTGCTCCCCACCCCTATGCAGCCAACGGCGATTCGGGACTCGCACCCGTTCTGCGCGACCGCCAGAGAGCTGCTGCCGCACTCGTGCCCAACTCTGCTATGATTGGCACCTGCGACTTGGTATACGAGTTTGAAGAAGGCATCATCCACCCCCGCAAGAAAGCCGAGGTAGGCGAACGCCTGGCATATCTGGCACTGGAAAAGTGGTACGGTTTCAAGAACTACGGCAGCGACTGCCCCGAGTTTGTCAAGGCCCTCTTTGACGGCCCCAACGCCATTGTATGTCTTAAAAACTGCGGCGGCGGGCTGCATTCCGATTTGGGATGGGAGTTCAAAGGCGTTACCGGATTCGAGGTTGCCGGAGAAGACAAGGTCTGGTACCCTGCAACCATCACCGGCACAGACGGCAACAGCATCGGATGCACCGCCCCCGAGGTTCCCGAGCCCAAGTATGTACGCTACCTGTGGCACGATTTCGCCATCGGCCACATCTGGAACAGCTACCGCCTCCCCCTGCTGCCGTTCAATTCGGAGCTGTAGGTTCTACAGTTTGATATAATCCCGCTTGATGATGCCTTCTGCCAAAGATGGCGGGATGGCCTGCTTGACCGCCTTTATGGCCGCGTTGAGTTTGGCTTCGTGTATGTAATCGCGCCGTATGACAAACGATATCGTGCGTTGTTTCTGCGGATCGGTTATAGGCCTGACGCCCTCCTGCCAGCTGTAAAGCATAAGATGGACGTGCGTTTCGGGGATAATGGTAATGCCGCCGTTGTCATTGACCATCTGCAGCAGCATACCCACGCGGCCGCCTTCGAAATAGTTCTCATAGCGGCCCAGCTCCTCTGCTTTCACGGTGCTGAAATCGAACCGCCTGAGTCCGTTTTTCATAATCCAGACCGGCCTTTGGGTGATATATCCAAACGGAATCGAATCCATCCGGTATGCCGGATCCTCTTTTGAGACATACGCCACAAACTTCTCGGTATAGAGCGGGATTTCCAACAGCTGGTCGTCGCCGGCCGGAGAAGTGATTACGCCGATATCAATCTCCGCCTTGTGCAGTTTGTCCTTGATAGTCTCCGTCAGCATCTCCTCCGTCTCGAGCTCGATTTCTGGATAATTAGCGGTGATATGGTTGAACAGCGCCGGCACCAGCAGCGGCGCCACGGTAGAAATCATGGCAATCCTGAGTTGTCCTGAAAGAGTTTCCTTTTCGCTGCGGGTCATCTCGCCAATCTGATCGGCATTATAAAGTACCACTTTGGCCCTGTCTATCACCTTCCGGCCTATTTCCGTGGCGGCAAGCGGGTGCTTGTCGCGGTCGAAAATCTTCACATCCAACTCCTCTTCCAGTTTTTTTACCATAAGGCTCAGCGTGGACTGGGTCAGGCCGCACGCCTCCGCCGCCTTGCCAAAATGGCCCCACCGGTCTATCTCGACGATATATTTGAGCTGTTGAAGTGTCATTCTCTTGCTTTCGATTGATTTTATCAATACAAAGATAAATGTTTTTATATTGATAAATGATGCTGCCGGGAATATTTTTGCGGCTGTTTAATCATTTGCTATGAACACGCGCATCATTGCCTGGTATATAGGCATCTCTCTATTGCTGGTTTCTGCATTGATGGCCGTCTCGGGGTTTATCGCATTTATGACCGAGGGGGACGAGAGCAGAATTCCGCTTCTGTATGGAACTGTCATAACTTTCATAACAGGTCTTTTCCCGCTTATTTTCGTGAGGAACAGGCGGGAAGAGCTCCGATTCAAGGAGGGCAACTGCATAGTTGTAGGGTCGTGGCTCTTTGCCTGTCTGTTCGGAATGATTCCCTACCTGATGTACAGCAACGAGTTTACCCCAATGAATGCCTTGTTCGAGAGCGTGTCGGGTTTCACCACAACGGGCGCATCCATTTTGAATGATATAGAAGCCCTCCCAAGAGGCCTGCAATTCTGGAGAATATCCACCGCCTGGGCCGGCGGTGTCGGTATAGTAACCCTGTTCTCTATGATCATCTCCCACGGCCGCGCCCGCAGCGTCCTTTCCGGAGCAGAATTGTCCGACATTGCGCTGCAGTCATTCTCCGGACAGAAGAGCGTTTTTTTCGCCAACAGGATGCTGATAACATACCTGTCGCTCACCGTCATCACTTTCTTCAGCCTCAAGCTGACCGGGATGGCCTGGTTCGATTCTGCCACCAACGCTATGTCGGCCTGCAGCACCTGCGGTTTCTGCCCGCGCAACGCCAGCATCGCCTCTTATGCTAACCCCGCCGCCGAGATAGTATTGACAATTGCAATGATTGCCTCCGGCATCAACTTCGGCATCCTGTTCCTGACATTCGTCAAGGGAAGCCACCGGTCGCTTTTCAAATCAGAAGCCATCCGACTTTTTCTGGTTCTTGTATTTGCCGCCATCTGCGCCGTCACCATCGACCTGATGATACACGACAGACAGTCATTCGGCCATGCACTGCGGCACGCTTCGTTCCAGGTGGCATCCATCTCCACCACTACCGGCTTTGCCACTCAGGATACCACCAAGTGGCCCTCGCTTTCGATAGCAATTCTGATAATGTGCTCCCTGGTATGCGGCTGTTCCGGCTCCACTTCCGGCGGCATCAAGATAGACCGCGTATTGCTTGCGCTCAAGGGTATCCGCAAAAAAGTCGGGCTGAGCCTGAATCCCAGGCTGGTGCAGGTAATCAAGGTCGACGGTATCATACGGCCCTACGAACAGGTCTCCGACGCATTCGGATATATCTTCTGCTATCTTTTCATAGTGGCGATAGGAGCCGCCATAAACATCGCCTTCGGGCTTGACCTCTCCACCGGCATCACCGCCTCCATCGCCTGCGTGGGCAATGTCGGGCCGGGATTCGGAGAAGTGGGATCGATGTCCAACTACGCCGCCGTGCCGGGGGTGATAAAGTTTACAAGTATGCTGGAAATGCTGGTCGGCCGTCTCGAAATCTTCCCGGTGCTCTATCTGTTCCGCTCGATGAGTCAGCGCGACCTTTGATGCTATAGCTCGTATTCGTACCGGCCGCTGCCAACGGTCTCCACATATTCGTGGGTGCCGTCGGGGTTCGGCAGCCAGATGTCGGCGGTCATATTGGCGGGGATTGTGACGGTCATCACCCCGTCTTTGATCTTCATTTTGATGATACCGCGGATTGTCGGGAGGGTGATTTCCGCCCACTCGAGATTGCCTGTCTGCGGCTTGATGACGGCGCGGGCGAAACCGGGTTCGGCGGGGGTTATACCCATCAGGCCGAACGGGATGGCGTTGCCCGGAGCGGCGCCGGCGATATGGTTCCAGTCCTGATTGGGTTTGAAACTGTCGTCCCAGGCCTCCAGGGTGATGGTAGTGCCCAGGCGGAGACCGTTGTACCAGCTGCGCAGGCCGTCGCCGGTCATCAGCTTGAGCGCGGCGTCTCCGCGGCCGGCGGCGTAGAGTGCGGCCAGCAGGTTGTGCGCCCCGAAAATGCTGCAGTTCAGGCCACGGGATTCAACGAAATCGGCCACGACGGGGACATCCTCCTCTTCTACAAGGCCGCACAGCAGCGCCATCATATTTGTATGCAGGCTGGAATGGTCGGTGTCGATGCCGTCGCAGTAAACACCGGTCTCCGGGTCGAAGAAGTAGTAGTGGAAGGCATCGCGGGTCTTGGCAGCCTCGGCGGTGAAGTGGGCCGCATCCTCATCGTGGCCGGTTACAGCTGCAATGTCTGCCAGACGCAGCAGCGTGCGGTAGTAAAGCGCATTCACCACGGCGTTGAAATCGGTATAAACAAAACCGTCATCTTCTATTCCGTTGTGCGGCCAGTCCACGATGTCGGTGATTGTGCCGCGGCGGATGCTGGCCAGAAACTCTTCATTCTGCCCTTTTTTGGTGGTTATAAGGCCGTTATCTTGTCGCAGGGCGTCAAGGCCGTGAGCCTTCAAAACTTCGTAGTTTGCCTTAAGGGCGCGGTCATCGCCGGTCCAGAGATAATCGTTCCAGGCAATCTCCACGGCATAAAGAATCCACTCCGTTGGCCAGGTGGGCTTTTCCAGCAGCCACTCCAGCGTGCGACGGTCTATAGAGTACTCTGCGTCGGCGCCGTAATGGCACAGTTGCGCAATCAGGGCGTCGTATTCGTATGGAATGCGCTCGCGGTTGCCGTCTACCCATATTCCCAGGAAAGAGCAAGGTTTGAGACTGTAGTGGCACAGATCCCAGATGGCGTTGAGGGTGTCATTGCTGCAGCGGAAAGAAGCGGCTTCTTCGTCAAAGGGGTAGCTATAGCTGATGCGCTCTACCTTGACGGGAGTGACGTCGCCGCGGATTTCGCAATAGCGGAACGGGGCCACCACCCCGACATAGTCTTGTGTCGGAACCGCCATCGGTCCGGTGTTGCGCTCGTTGCGGGTAGGCTCTACAAGATATGTGTGGGTTCCGGCCTTAACCGCAAGGGGTATTTCGTCATAAACTACAGAACTGACCTTCGGGGTCTGCTCAATGCGCCCGTCCTTGAGCCGCTCTCCGATGATGACCATAATGCTGTCGTCCTTTGCCGATTTGAGCGTGAGTTCCAATTTGCCGAAGGCATCTTTCCCGAAATCGAAAACGCCGTTTACAGAACATAGGCAAGTATCTTCGCTGGACACAATCCGATATGACGGAGTTGCGTATTCTTTCAAGTCACCGGGGGTCTTAAATGCCGCATATTGGCACGTGCTCATATCCGTCCGCTCCTTTTTAATACCGCCATAACTCTCCAGTTTGAGCTGCACTTTCCAGCAATATTTGTTGTCGGTTTTAAGCAGAGGTCCTTCATATGGCACGGCCACATTCTGTGATGTTTTTATCCAGCCACTTGTCCAAGCGACCACCTCCAGGTCAAAAATTCCAATGTAATCGCCATACAGTGCACGACGCAGAGAATCAGTGGCCGTAATGTCATAAACCTGTATCCTATATGCAGTTTGCTTAGTATTATCCCCTATCGAGGGCACGACCCAGGAAAAGCGTGGATTCAGAGATTCTATCTGAGCGTTTCCTTCTATCAAATCGGCAAGATTATATTCCATTAGGTCCGTCCTGAGGTGAGTCGGAACAATATTCCATGGTACGGTGCCCAGATAGGAATTCCCGCAGGAGGCCGCCACGGCCATAAGGGCGCAAATCGCAATATGTAGGAATCTGTGTCTCATGCTTACACGTTTTCGTCCAGTAATATCAGTTTGCAGATGGATTCGATGCAGTCCTTCTCGCTCATCAGGCAGGTGGCGGCGATGGCGGCGGTGTCGTACGGATAGCCCGGCTCGAATGGCAGCTCGTGCGCCGCAAAGTAGTCCAGAATCCGCTGCTGCGGCCGTCCGATGGACACATTCACCGGCTCCGGAGAGAACTTGAGCTGAAGGTAGCATGTCTCAACGGCGCTGGCCACCTTGTTTTCGTCTGCCTTACGGATAAAGACCGCCCGTCCGCCGTTCTCAGTGGGAGCCGTGTGAGGCGCGGCAGGGCTGGGCGCTATATCCACCTCCAGCACCCGCTTTGTGCCGTATTCCCATATCTTGGGCTCGTAATCCACCGCCGGAGAGCAGAATACCTGCGCCGCCGCCTCTATCAGGTGGATGTCCTCGTCATTTTTGATGCCGACAATCTTGCCGTTGTCCTTGACGCCGATCAGCAGCCGGCCGCCTTCGGTATTTGCAAACGCCGCCACGCTCCGGGCTATTTTCTTGGCGTCGGAGAGGAAATATTTGAAATCCTGGTGGAGGTGCTCGCCCTCCGCTATCATCTTTTCCAGCGGATGCATAGCGCTAAATTACTATCTTTGCGCTTATGAAACAACATAAAATTGGCATAGCATTCAGCGGCGGCGGTGCCAAGGGAGCCGCCCATTGCGGTGCGTTGCAGGCGCTCTATGAGTTCGGCATTGTTGCCGATGCGGTGGCCGGTACCAGCGCCGGAAGCATTGCGGCAACGATGTATGCGGCCGGCGTCGAACCCATCGATATGGCCAATATGTTTGCCACGCTCGACTTCCGCGACCTGCTCAATCCCCAGAAGCCCCGAGGCGGCCTGTTCGGCTCAGGGCCGCTGGTCAAGCATCTTCGCAGCATAATCCCATACCAGAATCTGGAAGATCTCCCGATACCCACCACGGTGGTAGCAACCAGCATAGAGAGGGGTGCCGTCAAGTTTTTCACAGAAGGGGAAATCGCCCCGAGAGTCACTGCATCGTGTTCCATCCCCGTTATTTTTCAGCCGGTTAAGCTGGACGGGGAGCATTACGTAGACGGCGGCGTACTATTGAATCTGCCGGTTTCGGCCCTGCGCGACACCTGCGAAACAGTAATCGCCATCAACCTGCACCATGCCGAAACCATACCCTACCGGGACAGAATCGCCAGCATCGCCATTCGCAGCAGCGCGCTGATGTTCCTTTCCAACGCTATGATCGAGGCCAACCAGGCCGACATCTTCATAAACATAGACACTTCTGCATACAGCGCCTACGATTTGAGCAAAGTAGAGACCCTTTTCCACATCGGTTATGACACTACGGTTAAAGTTCTGGAAGAGAAGGGATACACCCGCACGATGCCGGCCCAGGCGCTTCAGTTCGCCCACAGACCGAAACGCACTTCGGCAGTCAAGGAACTGCTTTCGAGGGTGTAGCGCGTTAACTTTGGCACAGTTTTGCATTTACAAACAAATGCTACACGGAATATGAAACGTAAAATGATTATTTGCAATCTACTGATAATGGCAGCAACCCTGTTTGGCGCCTGCGACAAAGAAATAATCCCCGACGACGGTGGCAAGACCCCCAACGAGCGTCAGGATATCGCCCTCACCAAAGTCCAGGAGCAGATCGGCTACAATGCCAACGCCTTCACCTTCGACTTTCTGAAGGCGGCCTGCACCAAGGAGAATGAGGGCACCAACATTTTCATTTCGCCGTTCAGCATTCAGATGGCTCTGGCGATGACAGCCGCCGGTGCCGCCGGCGACACTCAGACGGAGATGTACAACGCCCTGGGCTTCAACGATTTTTCCGGTGCCGACGTGAGCGGGTTCTATCGCACGTTGATTCCCGCCCTGCAGGAGGTCGACAATACCACCACATTCGAAATTGCCAATTCATTCTGGTCAAAGAGCAGCATCAAGATTAAGCAGAGCTATATTGATGATATCAAGGACAGCTTTTACGCCGAGGTGCGCACCCTTCCCGGCAACGGCCAGCAGGCCGCCGGCGAAATCAACGGCTGGTGCAGCGAGAAGACGCACGGAATGATAAACAAGATTGTGGACGAAGTTCCCTCCAGCACCATCGTGAGCCTGCTCAACGCCATTTATTTCAAGGGCATCTGGAAGGATAAGTTCAATAAGGATTTCAATACTGACGAGAAGTTCACCAACTGGGACGGCACCACGGAGAAGACGACCTTTATGAACAAGACCTTCGAGAACGCCAGGGTTTACAGCGATGAGTATGCCGAGGCGATGAGCATCCCCTACGGCAACGGCGCTTTCGCAATGACCATTGTGATGCCCCGCAGTGGCGTTTCGCTGGCCAAGATTCTCGCCGGCCTGAATGCCGAAACCTGGGCTGCATACCGCGACGGCGGCCGCTTTTACGAGGTAATCTTCTCGATGCCCAAGTTCGAAGAGGAATATGCCTGCGAGAAGCTCTGCATTGACATTCTGGAGGAGATGGGTATGCAGAAGGCCTTCACCGGCGCAGCCGACTTCTCCGCGATGAGCGACACTCCGCTCTGCATAGACGAAATCCGTCACAAAGCCAAGATCAAGGTTGACGAAGAGGGCACCGAGGCGGCCGCCGTAACATACATCGGTATGCGCGTGACTTCAGTGGGCCCCGGCGGCCAGACCTTCTACTTCAAAGTCGACCGTCCGTTCCTCTACTTCATCAGCGAACGCTCCACCGGCGAAATCCTCTTCTCCGGCGCCAAGAACGCGTTCTAGGCTGCTGCAAGCGGACGAGGTCCTCTGAAAAGGCCGGGACCTTGTCCACCCCAAAAACACAACTCGCTATTTTCTAGATAGTTACAAAAAGCAAATGGACGAGGTCCCCCGCATATGAGAGGACCTTGTCATTTCCTGATTTAGGTTGACTCCGACTTGGGTCTTTCCTTGATAGAAGTTGACTCTGGTTTAACTTATAACTGGTGTAGGTTGACTCGTTGTCGTTATCCCTACTTTTTGTTGTCTTTCCAGAACT
>JAFZBQ010000026.1 GCA_017561665.1 Bacteroidales bacterium
GAATCGAACTGCCGACACATGGATTTTCAGTCCATTGCTCTACCATCTGAGCTACAGCACCATTTGTTTGGGGATGCAAAGGTATAAAAACTTTTTGCATCTCCAAATTTATTACTGCTTCTTTATCTTGAGCTTCTGGCCCGCGTAAATCTTGGAATTACGGTTGAGGCCGTTGAGGCGCATGATATCGTTGAGGGTCACGCCGCTGAACTTGTTTGCGATGCTGTAGAGCGTTTCGCCGCGGCGTACGGTGTATGTCACATATCCGCCCTTAGTGGTTGTAGCGGGCTTGGATCCGCCGCCAGAAGATGCTGTCGCCGTTGTGGCCACAGGGCCGCGGCCGTGATAGATCCTCAGCTTCTGGCCAGGCACGATGGTATCCCTCTTCAGGTGATTCCACTGTTTGATCTTGGCGATGGTGGTGTGGTGGCGCGAGGCGATCTTGCCCAGGCTGTCACCCTTCTTCACCGTATAAACGGTGTATGTCGGAGCCGAAGACCCGCCGCCGGAAACGCGGGAACTGCGGGCGGTGCTGATCTCCTTTACCTTTACGGGGTCGAAGAAGATGCTGTCCCTGTATGCATATATCGTGTCCTGAACGTCGATGAAAGCGCCGGAGAAACTGTACGGGAGCTTGAGTACGCGCATCTTGCCCTTGCCGGGAATCACATCCTTAACATACTCCGGATTGAGGTTGCGGAGCATATTCATATCGATGCCCACGCACTCGGAAATCTGGCCGAAGTGGAGATTCTTGCTGATGTGGAAGGTATCCACCTGGGGCGGAGTATCCACGTGCGAAGGGGTGATGTTATGCTCGCGATAGTACGCCAGGGTGTACATGGCGGCGATGAAGGCCGGCACGTAGCCACGGGTCTCGCGGGGCAGATACTGATACACATCCCAGAAATCATGGCCGGCACCGGCGCGGCGGATGGCTTTGTTGACGTTGCCGGGGCCGCAGTTGTAAGAGGCGATGGCCAGCGACCAGTCGCCGAAAATAGCATACGCATCCCTGAGATACTTGGCGGCGGCGTGAGTCTCCTTGATATAATCGAAACGCTCGTCCACAAATTCATTGACCTCCAGCCCGTACTGGGTACCGGTGCTGCGCATGAACTGCCACATGCCGGCGGCGCGTGCACGCGACACGGCCATCGGATTCAAAGCCGATTCGATAACGGACACTTTGGCCAGTTCCTGCGGCAGGCCGTACTGGTCGAAGATCTCCTCGAAGATAGGCATATAGTAGGATGCCAGCCCCACGATGCGGCTCACCTTGGCCTTGGACATCTTCTGGGTATAGTAGATGATGTAGCTGCGGACCACATCGTTATATGGTATCTTTACAGAGGTGTTGATGCGGTTCAAACGCTCGATATACACGGCGTCTGGAATGTCGGAGGTATACTTCATATCGCCCGCCTCGAGCAGCTCCTCCTCGTCCTGGGTGTGGCGGCTGAGATTGTCATACCACGCCACCAGGGCAGAATCGGTATTGAAGAAGGGGTCGTTCTCGTCCTCGGGGCCAAAATTGTCATCATCGCCGGCGATGGCTATCTCCTCGAAAGGAGCCGACACCATCTCGTCGTAGGCCTTCTGCATCGAGTCCAGCTTCTGCAGCAGGATCACGATGGAGTCCTTGAGAACCTTCTTGGTCTCTATCTTGTGCTTCTGGGCGGATGCCGATACCGGAATGAGGAATAATAACGCTAATGCTAAAAACTGTTTTAAATGAGATTTACGGAAAGAGTACATTGAAAAATAGGATGTGTATGTGATTAAAAATTAAATGTCATATTTAGTCCGAACGACGGCATCGCCGGCGTCTGCATATAATAACTGTCCAGGTTGTCTATAAGGGCGGGCTCCACATTGAACGAGAGGTCGTCGCTCACGTTGAAGTCCTTCATGTATGCGAACACGTTGGCGTCGATGATGTTGAGCGCGTACACCAGAATCGTGGCCACCACCGAATAGTCGCGGTAGCGGTGATACAGATCCTTGTAGGTGGTAGCCTGCGTCTCGTTGATTCGGCCGGCATAGCCCGAATCCTTGTCGGTGGCAAGCATATAGATATATTTGTAGCGCTTGTACTGGATCTGGTTCAGGTGCAGGGTATATCCGCACACGGCAAGGCCGCCGTACCAGATGGGGATGTGCCACCAGTCGCCCACATACGCCTGTCCAAGGCCTGGAAGCAGGGCCGAGAAGACCGCCGCCTTGCCGGGGTCGGGAGTGCGCGAATCGGGCAGGCAAGCCACTCCGTCCAGAATCTGGCCCCAATAGACCAATGCGGCACCGGCATAGCACAGGGTGCGGTAGGTAGCATACTTCTTATCGCCCGTCTTATGGTACTGGTCGTTGAAATACAGGCCTCCGCCGATACCCGCACCGATGCCGGCGTAAACCACCGGAAGCTTCCAGTAATCCTTGTTGTAAATCTGGATGCGACCCGGCATAATGGCCGACCCAAGCATCGCGTAGCCCGGCCTTAGAGGCTCTTTATGATGGAGGCCGCGCGTAAGGTGCTTGAAAGAGAAGCCCTGCAGCGTATCAGCCTCGTTTTCGTTCTCGTCCTCTTTATATTCAGAAGATGACGCATTCTCTCCCGGCACACCCGTCATTGTCTGGTTCTGTTTGAAGATACCCTGCGCAGAAGCCGAGAAGGCGGCCAGCAGCAAAACGACGGATATGAGAACGAACCTGCGCATCTTAATTCTGATCCTGATTGTTGTTTACCAGTTCTACTGCCAGATTCATATAGCAACCCGCTGCGTCGGTGTCGGGGGCGTGGAGGATGGCCGGCTTGCGGTATGAAGGGGCCTCGGCGAAAAGGGCGTGACGGCTGATGATGGTCTTGAAGACCTTGCCTTCGAACTGCTGTCTGACCTCGTCTATCACCTGGTTGTGGGATTTGAGACGGCTGTCGTAGATGGTGAACAGGAACCCCTCTATGCCGAGATTGGCATTGACGGTGTTCTGAACCAGTTTTATGGTGCCCAGCAGCTTGCCCAGCCCCTCCAGCGCGAAATACTCCGGCTGCACCGGAACTATCACGGTATCGGCTGCGGTGAGGGCATTGATTGTGAGAAGGCCCAGCGACGGGGCGCAGTCGAGAATGATGAACTCGTATTCCTGCCTGAGAGGCTCTATTACTTTCCGGAGTGCCGACTCGCGACCTTTGCGTTCCAGCAGTTCCACCTCAAGACCGATGAGGTTGATGTGAGAGGGAACCAGCTTCAGGGTGGGAATATCGGTTGCCAGGACCGTATCGCGCAGGTCTACCTGACCCTCCAGCGCCTCGTACAGAGTCGGGCCCGTCATCCCGTCGGGATCGAATCCCATATAGGCGGTGGCGTTTGCCTGTGGATCGACGTCAATCAGAAGGGTTTTATGCTCCGTCATGGCCAGCGACGCCGCCAGATTGACGGCAGTGGTAGTCTTGCCCACTCCTCCTTTCTGATTGGCTATCGCTATAGTTTTTCCCATTAAAACCCTTTAATTTGGCTAAGCTACAAAAGTAGCAATTTGTTTTGGTTTATTAAAATTTATAATCGGCCTGCAAGCGGCATTCGGGAGTAGCGGAGAGCACCCCCATCAACGACAGATGCAGCCTGCGGCCCGATTTGACTTTGACAAGCGTTCTTGCTGCAATTCCCTTGCCGTAATAATACTGAAGCGAAAAGTTTCCGGGCAAATCGCTCTCGTAAATGTAAACTCTGGCGTCGTAAGAAGCGGCGTCGAAATATGCAACTCCTGCGGTGACCGACAGCCGGCTGCGGAAGAAGCTGTGCGAGGCGGAAGCGGAGATTGCCGACCCCGATTCGGTGACACCGCCGGCCGTAAAGATCACCATCCCGGCCCGCAGCGACGCCTTCCAGGACTCCTTCTCAACCTTGACGCCGCCCTTTAGCGAGTGTTTGCGGCTTCCGTCGGAACTTTGCCACACATAATTGTCCTGCAGGGAGATCGTCCAGGCAGAAAGGGTATATTCTCCCCTGGCCTTTTCGTAAAAAGCCTGCGAAGGGGCATCGACCCGATACCTGAGCCAGGGATAATGCACCGCCTCCGTAAAAGATGTGAGCAGAAGTCCCCGGAACGGCCGCCACAACAGAGAAAGCGCCGCCCCCGCCTGGTTTGAAACCGACGAGATGGTGGAATAGGCACCGGCATGGGGGGCGATGTAAGCCTTGTCGTAGTACCGTGCAAGAGCTGACATTTCAAAATCGTAGGACGGGGTGAACACCGCCCCCGCCACCGCCGCCGGCTTCAGTCCGGAATCCACCGCCCCTTCTGCAAAGAAGCGCCAGTGACCGGCGGAAAAGAGGATGTCTGCCGAAAGGTTTCCGTGCCAACCGTCATACAATTGATATTGATTGTAGGGCATCACCTTGCGCCGGTTGTGCTCACTGTATGTGTAGGCCACCGCCGTAACCCCGCCGTGAAACCGGTCGCGGGCAAATGTAAGGTTGGCCCCGGCGGGATATTCCCGCATTGCGTTTTTGCATTTGCGCTCGTATATCGTCCTGTGATAGCCGGTGACCGGGAGCGAAGAGTATCCACCCTCCTCTACCCTGGCATCGACTCCGGCGGCGGAGGCGAACAGAGCGGCCGACCATCCGCCTCCCATGTCACAGCCGATCGCCAACCCGCGCAGCGCCCGGGTTTCATCGGCCGATTTGTACGGCACTATCCCCCGCGGCCTCTTCAGCACCGATGCCGGCGACGACGCTCCGGTAAAGGAGAATGCGTTCCAGACGGCAAGACCCTGACCGAAACAGGCGCTGTAGTCGCCCAGCAGCGCCTTCCAGCGACCTTTCTGATATTCCAGATATCCGCCGGCATAATCCACGAGCGGAATCTCTCCGGCATCGCTTTCCGCCAGCAGGCCCGCCTTTACGCGACCCGACTCCATCAAAAACCGGTTGTATTGATGCACCCCTTCCGTGCCTTTCTTAAGTTTGTATCGCGAACGGATTTCGACCTTCCGGCGCGAAGACACATCTTCCTGCCGTAAAACCACATACGGCGCAATTTCCTCCACAAACTCCTTTGAAAAACCGTCCACGGCCTGCAGCTCCTCTGTCGTGAGCAGCGCCCCGTATGCCTTCCGGTATTCCAGCAGGCTGGCTATCTGGAACGGGGTAAAGAGCCCGCTCTGCCGCAGGATATCCTCCCCGGCATCGTTCAGATTCAAAGGCAGAAACTGCTGCAGATAATCTTCTATGTCATCGGCACTGGCCCCCTCCTCTGCCATCTGCTCTACCGCGCTGCCGGAAATCTGCCCCCGCAGCGGCCAGGAAAAGAAAAAGATTGCTCCAAGGAGGGCAATCTTGAGAAATAAATCTTTCATCACAAACCTCCATCACTGTATGTTTGATGCAAATATAATATCTTTGCCTGCCGGAGTCAATACTTTGAAGATGATTTTTATTGTCGATACCCAGACCGACCCCTACCGCAACCTTGCGGCGGAGGAATACCTGCTGCGCAACTTTTCGGAGCCGGTGTTCCGGCTTTGGCGCAACGCCCCCTGCGTGGTCATCGGCAAGAACCAGAACGCCCTGGCGGAGATTGACCTGGACTACGTTAAGACGGGCGGAATCAAGGTGGTGCGGCGCCTTTCGGGCGGCGGCGCGGTGTTCCACGACCTGGGCAATGTCAATTTCACCTTCATAGAGACCCGGCTGCCGGGTGAAGATACCGGCGATATGTTCCGCCGCTTCACGGCACCGATACTGGATGCGCTTCAGGCGCTCGGGGTGGATGCCCGGCTGACCGGCCGGAACGACCTGACCATAGACGGCCGCAAATTCTCCGGCAATGCCCTCTGCGTAGAGAAGAACCGGGTGCTGATGCACGGCACGCTGCTATTTTCCGCCTCCATGCCGGCCCTGGCCGGAGCGCTGAAGAACCGCTGGGTAAAGTACAGCGACAAGGCGGTCAAATCGAATGTCAGCCGCGTGACCAACATTTCCAGCCACCTGGCCCAGCCTATGGACTGCCTGCAATTCATGGAGTATCTGGGCGAATATATCGGCCGTGACACTCCCCGCCATCAATACTCTAAAACCGATCTGGAGGCCATCGACAACCTCGCCCGCGAGAAATATTCCACCGACGGCTGGAACTATGCCGCATCTCCCCGCTACACCTTTTCCAGCAGCGCCAAACTCCCCTGCGGCGTGGTCGAGATCACCTTTGACGTGACCGCCGGCCTTATCAGCCGCCTGGCAATAGCCGGCGACTTCTTCTTTACCAAGCCGATAGAGGAGTTCTGCGAAAAGATGGCGGGCTGTCCGCACGATAAAGAAAAAATCGCCGGGCGAATCTGTGAGATTGGCCCCGGCGACTATTTCGGTAAAGTCAGCTGCGAAGAGCTGGCCGATATGTTCTTCTAACGGCTATTTGTAGCGTTTCTCCTTTGCAGAAACGAGTTTCTCCTTAAGAATTCCCACGCATTCTGTGATAGCCTCCTCAAAGGTGTCCGCATTGCGCTCTGCCACAACCTCTGTTCCCGGGATGAGAACCCTTACAAGGGCATTCTTGTTTGCGGGGTCGGGAAGCAGCGAGAGAGCCACTTCGCAGCGCACTGCGTCCTCATAGAATTTATCCAGCTTGCCCACTTTGCGGTTTACATAGTCGATCAGCTTCTGATCTGCATCGAACTTGATTGATTGAACCTTGATTTCCATTTCACCTCCGTTTTTTTGCTCTTGGATGAGCGGTTAAATATGTACTTTTAAGTTGCTCGAACGAGTTGTGCGTATAGACCTGCGTTGCCGCAAGGCTGGCGTGCCCGAGCACCTCCTTTATGCTGTTTATATCGGCGCCGTTGTTGAGCAGGTGGGTTGCCAGCGTATGCCGAAGCACGTGCGGCGACTTTTTGCCGGAGAAACCCTCCTCGCCCCCCAGGGCCCTTTTTACCACGTTGTTAACGAACTGCGGATATAACTGCTTACCGGAATCCGTTACAAAAAACCAGCCATCCTTGCCACCGCCGAATTCCGATTCAAGCCTTTGTAAATATAGCAACAATTCTTGACATATCCTATCGGGAACGGGAATTTCTCTGGTTTTATCGCCCTTGCCGGTAACGCGTATAACCTGCCGGTCGCGGTCAAAATCGCCGACCTTCAAACCGCAGAGCTCCGCCCGGCGCATTCCGGTGGCATACAGTGTAAGGATTATCATCCTCTCGCGCAGTGTTTTGAAAGGTTCCCTGCCATCCTCCGATCCGGCCGCCTCCTCCGCCGCCTCGGTCTCTTCCTTCTCCAGAAGGGCGTCCATGCTGGGCTGGGTATAGAATTGCGGCAGCGGATGGTCTTCCCTGGGCCGGTAGACCTTGCGGACCGGATTCGACTCCAGGAAGCCGCTGCGAACCAGCCAGTTGCAGAAACTGGAGAGGGCCGACAGCCGCAGATTCATGGTACGGGAGCTCAGACCGTCTTCCAGCCCTTCCGCGATATAACCGCGGATCAGGGTCGGCGTCAGGGCCTCCTTGAGTTTTTCGTCCGGCAGCGGCAGATCCTCTTCCGGGAAGGCAAATTCACAGAAACCCTCTATCGCGCTGCGGTAGAGCTCTGCCGTGCGGCTGGAATAGCGCCGCTGAACGGTGATGTATTCTATGTATTTATCTTCCACTACAGGCGAATGTAATAAAAATTTGGCGTTCAGAAAAACTTGACTATCTTTGCAGTCCCTAAAAAAAGGAGGTGTAGCAAATATGATTATCGTACAGATTAAAGAAGGTGAAAACATCGAGAAAGCTCTGAAGAAGTTCAAACGCAAATTCGAGAAGACCGGTATCGTACGCGAGCTCCGCGGCCGCCGCGAGTTCAGGAAGCCGTCTGTCATCCGTCGCGAGCAGAAGAATAAGGCTATCTACGTTCAGCATTTGCGCCTCGAAGAGGAGTAAAATCCCGCACAAATACTATATATATTTCGCGGGTCGGACAGACGTGTCCGGCCTGTTTTTTTTATCTTTGCCCCCGCAATGACGCTCAAGGAATATTTCAAACTGGAGACTTCCGGTTGGAAGTGGTACGAGGTGCTGTACCTGGTAGTGTGCACCCTTGCCATCTTGATTCCCTCGCTTATCAGCGGCGACAGCGCCATGGCGGTAATCAGCGCCACTTGCGGCGCCATCTCGGTGGTGCTCACCGGCAAGGGCAAGCTGGGCACCTACATCTTTGGCGGAATCCAGTGCGCCCTGTACGCAATCATCTCATATAAAGCCACTTTCTATGGCGAGACACTGCTGAACGTAGCCTTCTTGATACCGATGGAGTTCGTGGGCTTCAAAGCCTGGATGAAGAATATGAACAAAGAGAACTCCGAGGTGGTGAAGCTCAAAATGACCTGGCGCGAGCGCATCTTCTGGGCATTGATACTGGCCGCCGGAACCATCACCATGGGCCTGGTGCTCAAGCATTTCAACGACGCGATGCCGTTTATGGACGCCTTCACCACCGTCGGCACGATGATAGCCTTTGTACTGACGGTGAAGCGCTACAGCGAAAACTGGTGGATCTGGATCGCCATCAATGTCGCCACGGTGATAATGTGGATCAAAAACGTGGCCGACGGCGGCGAAAACGCCAGCGTTGCCACACTGCTGATGTGGAGCGTCTATCTTGTCAATTCGGTGATCATGATGATCCGCTGGATGCGCGAGGCCGGCCGCAACGCCTAAATCTCCCTGTTCAGGGCCTCCCAGATCATATCTTTCAGGTGCATGAGGCCGTCGCCGGTGACGGCGCTGATAAAGGTGTGAGGCACCCCCTTCGGGAGGGTCTTTTCTATGTCGGCACGCAACTCGTCGTCCAGCAGGTCGTTTTTGGTGACGACCAGGATGCGGTCTTTGTCCAGCAGTTCGGGATTATATAACCTCAACTCATTGAGCAGGATTTCGTATGTGCCGGCCACATCGTCGCTGTCGGCGGCCACCATAAACAGCAGCATCGAGTTGCGCTCTATATGGCGCAGGAACCTCAGTCCCAGACCCTTGCCTTCGTGGGCGCCCTCTATGATACCGGGGATGTCGGCAATCACAAACGAGCGGTCGTCGCGGTAGCTGACAATTCCCAGACTGGGCTCGAGAGTGGTGAAGGCATAGTCGGCAATCTTGGGATGGGCGGCGGAAAGGGCCGACACCAGGGTCGATTTGCCGGCGTTGGGGAAGCCCACCAGGCCGACATCGGCCATGATCTTGAGTTCCAGCACAACCCAGCCCTCTTCTCCCGGCTCGCCCGGCTGCGCATAGCGCGGAGTCTGGTTGGTGGCACTCTTGAAATTGTTGTTGCCAAGGCCGCCGCGGCCGCCGCGCCGCAGGATCACCCGCTGGCCGTTTTCTATCACTTCGCAGAGCATTTCGCCCGTCTCGGCATCGCGGGCCACTGTGCCCAGAGGCACTTCCAGCGTGATATCCTTGCCGTCGGCACCGGTGCGCAGGCCTCCGCTGCCGGCTGCGCCATTGTCGGCCTTGATGTGCTTCTTGTACTTGAGGTGGATCAGCGTCCACATCTGGCTGTTGCCCTTGAGGATGATGTGTCCGCCACGGCCGCCGTCGCCGCCGTCGGGTCCGCCCTTGGGTACATACTTCTCCCGGCGCAGGTGCATACTGCCCGCTCCGCCGGCTCCGGAAGCGCAGAAAATCTTGACGTAGTCTATGAAATTGCTCTCTGCCATAGTGTCACTCTTTTGTGCGAAGATACAAAAAGGCTTTGGAATATTAAGAAAACGGCATTAACTTTGAAGTATATAGCGCCAGAATATTTTAAAACCTTAAAATAATTAAGAAGAAATGAAAAAAGTATTCGCAATTGCCGCTGCTTTGATGCTTATCGGCACTACAGCCTTTGCACAGTCTTTCGGTGCAGGCTATGTTCAATCGACTTTCAAACACGGTAACGCTTCTAATGTAGCCAATGGATTCTATGCAGGTTTCGGTTATACTGCAGAAATCACCACCGGCCTCAGTCTTAACCCCGGTATTTATTATGAGTTCCTCACCGGTGCCGGAAACTTTACCGGCTTTGATGTTTTGCAGGGAGCATACCAGGGCAAAACCACTGAGCATTACGTAAACGTGCCTCTGCACCTGAGTTACGGTATCAACTTCGCACCCTCATTCAAGTTGTTTGTATATGGTGGCCCCACAGCAACCATAGGTATCGCTTCCAATTCCAAGGGAGCCACTCTTGACGACAGCAAGAGCAATTACGCAAATGAAGATTACAGCCGCTTCGACATCATGGCCGGCGGTGGCATCGGCGTTGAGCTGATGAACAGGGTCCGCCTCAATTTCGGCTACGATTTTGGCCTGCTTGACCGCGACAATGGAACAAATATCGCCGGCAAGGAGATTGCTCTCAAACGCAACCGTCTGGTTGCCGGAGCCGCCTTTGTCTTTTAATCACAGATCTTTTAAAACCTAAATAACTATCAAGAAGAAATGAAAAAAGTATTCGCAATTGCAGCAGCTTTGATGCTGATGGGCACCACCGCCTTCGCACAGTCTTTCGGTGCAGGATACGTTCAGTCAACCCAGACAATGGGCTCCAGCAGCGCAACATCAAACGGTTTCTATGCCGGTTTCGGTTACTCTGCAGAGATTATGCCCGGCCTCAGCCTGAATCCCGGACTCTACTATGAGTTCCTCACTTCAAGCAGCAGTGCTTCCGCATGGATTTTTGGAGCAAATACCAAGACTCAGGAGCATTACGTCAACGTTCCTTTGCATCTGAGTTTCGCCTACAGCTTTGCCCCCACATTCAAGATGTTTGTATATGGCGGTCCTACCGCTAACGTTGGTATCGCTTCCAGCACCAAAAGCACAGTGTCTGCCGGCAGTTATTCAACAGGTGGCACTACCGACAATTACAAAGATTCCAACTACAGCCGCTTTGACGTTATGCTCGGCGGCGGTATCGGCGTTGAGGTCATGAACAAGATCCGCCTCACCGTCGGTTACGACATGGGTATGCTCGATCGCAACTCCAACGACAACGTTACCCTCAAGCGCAACCGCCTTACCGCAGGTGCAGCTCTCGTATTCTAAAGAGCTTACCTGGCTAAAAACCCTTCGCTATCAGCGAAGAATCAGTTTTGCGTAGGGAACAAGGGTTCTATGTTCTCCTTGGCCCGAAGCGGAACTGATTCGAAGCCAGCGAAGGGTTTTTTGTATCTATACGTGTAGTATGATTACGGGGTCAGCAGGGGCCTGTCAGCAACCTCGGTATAGCCCGAGAGGGCGTCGGCCATAAGCAGCATGTTGGCTGCGATCTGATTTACCCGGCCGTCGCGGCCACTCTCCTTGAGGGAATACCAGGTGGCCGAGGAATCCTCTATATGATCTATGAAGCGGATGGTGGGGAACCGCGCCAGCAGGTTGTTGCGGAAGACATCGGTATAGCGCTCGCAAAGCGTCTCCACCTCGTTTTCCAGCGCCTGCCCCGCCTCCTTACTCCGCATATCGGCATACACGCTGGTGAAATCGCGGTATACGTCGGCCTGGTTTATGGTGACCTCCTCGCCATTGTCGTTCAGCAGCCAGCAGTGGTTGACGTCGTCGGGGTCCTTTTCAATTGCCAGGTCGTTCAGTTTGGTGAACTTGACGCCGAAGAATGTCAGGGCATCGCCGTCGTTAGAGAATTTGATCTTGGTGAAATCGAGACCGATGGAGGCCTTGACATAGTATTTGCCAATGTACAGCACCTTCTTCTCTCCAGGATGGGTGAGATTGTCCACGAACTTTGACAGTTTGTCGCTAAGGGCCTTCTTGTCGGCGATTTTATACTGAGGATCCTCCATAAAACGCGACAGCGGCTCCTCCTTTACCAGATAGCCCGTCTTGTCGTAGGTCATAGTCTCCAGCTTGAAACTGAGGCTTACGTTGGCCGGGGCGTTGGCCGTCTGCGACCAGGTGTCCAGCCGGCTCTCCAGCTCGTGATTACGGCTTTCCAGGGATACCACTCTATCGCGCAGATCCTGCTCCGCCTTCTCCTTCTCTGCCAGGGCACGTGCCTTCTTGCCGTATTCGTTCTGAATCAGATTGTTGATTGGCTGGATGGCGAACAGCATCAGCAGTATGGTGATGGCGTTGGACATCACTATGGCGATAGGCGACGCGATGCGGGGGAAGAACAAAAACGCCGCTATGTTGAGGGCAACCAGCACGGCGCAGATTGTCGTAACCACGTAACTGGTGGTAACTTTACCCTTGTCCAGGGAGCTGCGCACGGCTTTTTTGATGAATAATCCCATAACTTGTGCATTGATATTTGCAAAGTTACCCAATTAATGCGAATAAAAAAATCGCCGGAGGCGGGATGCTTCCGGCGATTTTAAAGTATAATCAGGGTAGATTACTCAGTAGGCACCACAAAGGGCTGAATATGGAACACATTCCTGTAAGAACTATGCTGATAATTGAAGTCAAACCTGCTTCCTGACGGCGTATATGAACCGGTGAAGTGTGCAGTTTCACCCTTATCGGACACAGTATCAAGGTCAAATATCGGTTTACCGCCTGCAAAGGTTATGGACCCACCAACGATATGGAATACCGTACCGGAATAATTATTCTTCACGTGAGCACGTGAGACAGGACCGTTCTTTCCATCTACAAAAGCAGGGAGGAGTTGAAGAGCATCTTTATCATAAACCTCGGCGTAGCTATAGATACCGTCAGGAATACTCTCCGTACAGTATCTGGGCGTTTCACCAAGCTCATCACGATATTTCGTTGATATCGTTCCTGAAGTAGCAGTAAGGGCTTTTGCTCCGAGGTTCAAAGTGAAATAGACTTCATATGCGCCGGTATTGATAGTCTGGCAACCACCACAGACAATATGGCCTCCGTCGTGGTAAATATCACCATAATACTGTCCGGCTGTTGTGGAGTTCATTCCGCCGTTCTCAAATACGGCACTACCGTCGGGTATGACTCTAACACCGATATCTCCCAACTCGCCGATATAAACCCTGTTGAAGGTATTTTTGAAAGGAATATCTACTGAAGATTCACCTTCGGTACGGGTGATAACGACATCGATTATCAGTGTATAGCAACCTTCCTCCTCTTCTTTTACAATCTCAAATGAAGGAGCGGAATCGGTCTTGATTGCATAGGAAATACCTTGTTCGTAAACAGGCGTACCCGGAGAAGAGACAGTGAATGTGCCGGGATGCGCATCTGTTTTACCATTTAAATAATCAAGTTCTGGATTATCCACAGGCACTTCATAAGTAAATTTTCCTGTAGGCACTCCGGTATAGCCGGGCTCGGAGAATACATTGAAGTACATATAGGAGATCCAGACATCATTACCCGGAAGCGCCTTGTTGAACTGGAAGCAGAAAACAGACTCCTCCGCCTTGGTTGTGAAGTAAGTGTAGTACTGACCCCTGTAATCGGCCTGGTAAGGACGAGCCCCTAATGAGTCATCGGTTGCGACAAGGTCGCCTTTATAACTGTAAAGGTGGGTGACACCAAAGATGTCGGTCAATTCTGCCACGATAGAATACTTACCGGCATTTTCCGCCACAGTAACTTTACCGTCTACCACCTCCATATCCTTTCCGTTAGCAGTAACTGTGGTGTAATACTTTTCGTGCAGTCCAGTGGACTGTAAAGAGAACGTACCGGGAACATACTGCGAAGATTCGTCCAGTGTATATTCACCTACGGGGAGCTTGGTAACATCTTCTATTGCAGGGTCAACATTGAGGGCAAGGGTAACAAGGCCTTCGGGTGTTTCGAACTGGACACCGAACTGAGCCATTTCCCTGGTAGGTGCACCGCCTTTTTCACCCATATCCTGCTTGTTGCCAAGGAAGACTGCCGAACCGTTTGAAGCGGAGGTGTATTGGGTTCCCTGTACCACCTTGTAAGTCTGGAGGCCATTGCCGGCAAATACGGTAAACACACCCACGCGAGCGTCAAGATCTGCATTCTCTGCGGCGTGGAGCACGATTTTTCCGTCCTCGGGAGCCGCCTTGGTCCTGGTGATGGTGAGCCAGTCCCCATCCACTATGGCAACCTCAGGAGTCAGGTTGGAGTTGAAGTCCACTTCAATGTCCTGCTCGGTAAAGTCGATACCAAGGGCTACGGTGGTGTTGAACACCTCTACCGGAGACTGTACCACTGTGAACACGGTGTTCTTGGTGGTGCCGTTGTGGGTTGTGCTCAAGGTCACACGGCCTGTACGGGAATCGAAAGCTTCGTTTTTGGCCACGGTCATATTCACAGTGCTGGATCCGGCGTTGCCGGAAGCCTTGTCAAAAGCAATCCAGTCAGCATCGCTGGCAATTGTCCAGGCATCTTCTGTGGTGAAGCTCATAGGCTGAACTGCGCCGGCATTTGAAACCTGGATAGAAGTTGCGTTGAGCGTGAGCAGATCCACGATCTTCTCAACCTCTACCGGAACCTCTACCGGAACCTCTACGGTCTTGGTGCAGGCAGCCAATGCTACGACTGCTGCAATAAGAAGTAATACTTTTTTCATAATGGTTTAAAATAGGTTGTTAGTATAAATAATGTTCATCATTTTGTGTCAAGTGCAGTATCTGCAATGCGCAGCAGGAAATCAATCTTGCCGCGGGTGGCGGCGTCGGCGCGGGCACGAGAGCTGCGAAGCACGTCGCGCACCTTTTCCAGATGCCGCTTGCAGAGAATATCCATATCTTCCAGGTAGGTTGTAGGCACGCCTGGAAGCGATGTATATATATCGCTGTCGTACGGGTTGTCCGCCAGACCGCTCTGGGCCGCCTCGCGGTTGTAATTGGCCTTGAGCACATCGGAAGAATTGATAAGCGTCTGCATAATGTAGACCCCTATTCCGTGGTCTTCCATAGGCTCCAGGCGTCCGTTTCGTACATTCTTGAGCAATTCGTTCTCAACGTCGGTGAGGTATTCGTCCGGGCTGTATCCGCTGCCCGCCTCCTTATAAGCGAAGGCCACATTGGCAAGGCGGTGCCTGGTTCCGGAGAGATTGCTCATATTGTTATAATTCATATCGATTGCCGATCTGTAAGGGCCGGCAAGGTGCAACAGGTCGCGGTCTGCCTCCATCCAGGAGAGGTTGCGCCAACCGTCGAATATAGTCTTGATATATTCTTTCTGTGTCTTTTTGTCAACTGCGGTGAATTTTGGCTGCCCGCTTCCGACGGGATTGGTGGTTACGCCGCCCAGCCTCGCAGAGAGCAGCTGCGAGGCGTCGTTGAAGCGGAGCCACAGCCACTCGTAAAAGAGGTAGCGGTCGGAACTCTCTGCCAAACGGGGGTCGGTGAGCCAGTCGGCCGCGTTAGCCGCCACATATTTGAGAGTGGAAACACGGGCCTCGTATTCCGCCATCGGGTCGTTGCCCAGATCCCCTTCGCGGGCCCGGATATCCCGCGCCGACACCTTGGCGCCCTGCTCAGGCAGATATAGATACTCGGCATCGCCCTCGTGGGAATCGACCAGCGCCTTGAGCGCCTGTCGGACATCAACTCCCTCGGGGAATATCCTGTAAAGCCATTCTATGGCAAATTTGTCGTAAGTTCCAATCTGATTGGAGATTGTAGGCACCCCGCTGCGGCGGTCGCCCGGCCGGGCCAGGGTGTTGAACATCGCCCCGCGGTCCATCACGGAGGCGGTTATTCCGTGTTCTGCGGTAAAGGCCGCGTCCCGTAGCTGCTCAGGACTGTAGGCCGAACTGCCGGCAAGGTTGTTCGACAGCCCCAGCACCTTGCCGAAGCTGTGCATTATTCCGGCAGTAAGTATCTCGCACAGTGCGCTTTCAGTAGGAAACAAAGTGCGGAAGCGCGGGTCGGCCTCGCTTATATAGAAGGCATACTGCCGCCATATCGATGTAAGGTAGCCCTGCGGCACGGTGATGGTGGCGCCCAGGATACCGCCGGTGAGGCCGCTTCCGATTGCGCTGCTGCTCAAATAATCCACATCGCAGCCGGTGGGTACCACCTTGCAGATGAAGGGATCGTCGGCGCAGAAATTCTTGCTTGCAGGATACGGCACCGCCCGCACCACATCGCCCAGTCCAGCAGCACGGAAACCGGCGTTCCAGGCCTCCACACCCTTTTTGATGGCGGCACGGCGGGTAACCGGGAAAAGGGTGTCGATATATACGGTGATATGGTCGCCTTCCCTGAGATTCCAGCGCACCGCATCACGTTCCTGCTTGACTCCCTTCTCGGAAGAGAAAGAGAGATATGTCTGGCTGCGGACGCCGACCCTGGAATCTATGTCACGGACAGCTATCTCACGGTCCGGAACCAGTGAGAGAAGCGATACGAATGTGCCGGAAATGCGCGCTTTGCTGCCGTTCCCGGATACTTTATTGTTGCTGTAGGTGCCATCGTCGCCCTCTACAGTAAGTTCGCGGGAAACGCCCAGATGGCTGCTGCCGTAGCGTACGGGAGACGACTTCATAGAGAGTTCGTTCTTTATGCTGCCGTTCATTATTCCCTTGCTATCGCCGTAGAGCAGCGCCTTGATGTCCACCACATCCTTGTTTGACGGGTCAAACAGTTTGGTGGCCTTTATCACCAGGGCGGTGGAATCGGCGTTGCGCATCATAATCGGGAAGGTATACCCGATTGCCGGGGCGATTCCGGCGCGGATGCCTGCCTGCTCCAGCGAATCTGCCGACTCCGGCAGACGCACTGGCGTGGAGAGTATCACCAGGGAGTCGGTGCGTGAGAGTTCGAACGTCTTGTTTGGACTCACCCTCTGCCCTACCTCAACCCACGGGTCGGAACTGTCCTTGAGAACAGTGGTCAGAATCACTCTGCGGCCCATAAGTGAATCGGGAATCTCCAGCCATACCTCCTTGCCGTCGGTATAGAGCATAATGTAGCCCGTCTCCTTCTTGAGCCCTTTCTTCTTGATGAACTTCTCGTACGGGGTGGGCTTTTTGGCGGTGTCGGGGGCCGGTGATGCGGCGGCGCTTCGATGCGGCCGCCGGCCGTAAGGTCTCTTGAAGGACTGTGCTGACAGCACCCCGGGCAGCGCCAGCGCTACCGAGAAGATTATCATTAAGGCAATTATCGCTTTCCGTCTCATAGCTTATCTATTTGAGCGAATAGGCGATTGTGCCCATCAAAAGTTCGTAATGAGCCTTGTCGTTGGCATTGGCAGAGGATTTGGCCGCTTTCATTGCGTCATAGACCCTTGACAGCTGGCCGTAAATCACGCCCTGGCTTATATCTCCCACAGCCATTACATAACGCGGCACCCACTCGAAACCGCTTACGGGGTCGTAGATGAAAGAGCCGGGCAGGTCAGGATCTTCTCCCGATGCAAAGGCGCAGGGGCAGTCGGCATGGCAATGGAGACCTGCAGCACCCTGCTTCTGGAGAGAAGCCGTCGGCGTCTTGAACATTCCGCTGGCCATCAGAAAATCTACATACCGCTTCTGCACCATCCGCTGCTTCTCGGTAAGGGCTCGCTTCTGGACTGTGGGTTTGAACACGAAGTCAAACAGGTCGTCAAATGCGTCCTGAGACGAGTATTCATAAGAAGATACGCCGTCGGAGCGGGTGGCCGAGAAGGGTGTGGAGAATATGAACTGCAGCAGCACCTCCTCCAGGTTGCGGGCCGGGCTGCCAATCATGGGCAGCCGGCCAATTACGGCGGGGTCATCAAGCCAGGCTGTATCGTTGAACATCTCCAGCAGATACTTCATGGCAGCAACCTGTTTTTTTCGGGGGATATTCACGTACGGCTTGTTACCGTCACCGGCAATGACCTCGTCACGGTACAGCCCGCCGATGTTGTTGCGCACGTGCAGGCAGTAGCGGAGATACTGGTTGAGAATCGCGGAATAATAATCCATACGGATGGAATAGTCCGGGTCGGATTCGTCAGAAATCCAGTCCAGATATTTTGGGAGGATGTATTTCAGGTTGGCAACGCCGTATTTGGTGGAGGCGATTACATCGTCGCCCAGATCCTCAGTCTGGTTGCGGGGATCGAAGAAGATGCCGGCATCTCCGTATATCTGCTGCTTACCGTAGCGGTAAACGGGGTTGACCTTGAGGGAATCTGTAATCCACTGCGTGGTGACCTTTGTCTCTTCCTCAAAGCTGGTAGCATCAAACACCGGGGTATAGCCCCAGCGGATAGCCCACAGGTCGTTGGCACCGAACAGCGGCGGAGTCAGCTTCACACCCTTCTCCTTGTCGCCCGGCTGCGCCACGTAGTTGAAGCGGGCGTAGTCCATAATCGAGGTGGTGGTACCGGTCTTTTTGGTAAAATCGGCATCGCGCAGCTTCTCCGTGGGGATTACATAAGAAGCGCTCATATTGTGCATCAGGCCCAGGGTATGCCCCACCTCGTGACGGATGACATACTCCAGCGCGTCGCCCAACAGTTCGCGGGGAATGTCGGCGGTGCGTACTGCATCGTCGGCCTGGGAAGTCTGGGCAAACATCCAGCTCGATATCAGCTTGATAACATCGTGATATACATATACCGATGCGTTGATGATCTCGCCGCTGCGGGGATCTACCCACGAAGGGCCCATTGCGTTTTTGATTCCTATTGGAGCATAGCGGATGCAGCTGTAGCGGATGTTGTCAGGGTCAAACGAGGGGTCGTCGTCCGGGAACGGTAGCGCACGCACGGCATTTTTAAAGCCGATGTTCTCGAACGGGATGTTCCATGCTTCCACTGCCCTGAATATATAGGGCTTCCACCACTCGGGGAAGTCGCTGTCGATATAGAAAGTGATTGGCCTGACTGGCTCAACCTTCTCGCCGCGGCGGTATGCCAAGGTGTCGGAGGGTTCCAGGCGCCAGCGGTTCACAAAGTACTCCGGGCGGGTCCCTTCGCTGCCGCTGCCCATCCGCTGCCGACCGGTAAAGAAGAAGTTGATTCGCGGGTCGGCGGTGCGGGGGTGGTATATCTCCTGCGGCAGAAGCAGCACGGAGCGGGTCACCAGGGCGGTGAAGGGCTTGTCCTTTACCACCTGCTTACCACTCTGGCGGTCGGCCAGCGAATATGTATATGACATACAGCTGGTCACCGACAGGTTGTCTTCGAAAGATTTGACGCCCTCTATATAAGAGAGGTCCTTCTTGTAGTTCTGCGTGCGGTTGTAGGCCGATTTGTTGTTGGAAAGATCCAGCAGAGGGCGCATCTGCTCGTCGTCTCCCAGGAACCAGTCGGTGACATCTATCACGGAGAAGCCGTCGGGAGACTTTGCCTCTACCTTGAACTTACGCGTCACGGCGCCGATATTGCTCTTATCCAGCGCAGAAATGATATCTTTCTCTGAACTTGTTATGTCAAAATTAACATCCCTCACCAATATAGAGCTGTCGGCCATTGCAAAGGTAAACGGGATGAGGTTGTCCTTGCTGCCCACCACTCCGTTGGTGTTGTCACTGGTGGCCTTCACGGTTGATCCCATCACGAATATGCGTCCCAACAGGCTGTCAGGAACTTCGAAATAGACCTTACCTTTGGTAAAATGGACGTTCAGCAGGCCCTTCGAAAGGCTGTCGCCCTTGGCGAAGAGTTTGTCGTATTTAGGGTCGTTCTTCTTGGCGGTGGTGTCTGCCTTGGCCTCTGCCGCGGCCTTCTTCTTTCCGAAGGGCCATATAGTGGCCGACGCCGGCGAAGGGGCACACACGAGCATAATCAGCGCAAAAGCAAGCAGGAATATGTTGGATCTCTTCATCTGTTTCTATCTGAATGTCGGGCAGAGGGCGGTGATTTCGCCGAATCCGCCGTAAGTTCCGTTATTCTTTGATGTGAAAAGACCGGTGGATACGTTGAACGGACGCAGGTAAATCTTGCCTTCGCCGGTCTTCTCGTTATAAGTGGTAATTATCAACTGCAGGCGGTGGGTATCCAGCGGGAATGCATAATCTCCAGGGAATATCTGGTGGGTACCGTACCAAGCCTGCACATATTGCCTGATGGAGGTTATCTTCTCGTCGGGCGAATCGGGAGCCCAGTTCACCTTGCGGTTGCTTACGCGGCCGGCGGCCAGTATGGTGGCATACACAGCGTCGGGTGTGGTGTAGTACATCAGGTCACAATTGTCGCAGAAGCAAACGCTCACAATCTTGTCCATTTCGGCACCGTCTATCTGGAAGATCTCTGCAGAGGCGGTTTGGTTTTGTGTGTTGAGCATGCAGGCCCTGTAAACCCCGGAGGGGTCTTTGAGCAGGAAGCCCAGAATCTGGTTGCGGGAACAACCGCTCCCAAGGCATACACACCCTTTGGACTGGAAGCCCAGCTCGCAATTGAGCACGGAGAAGGCCGCCTGTGTGAGGTTCCACCCCAAGATACTGTAAAAATTGCCGTCCGCCTCGTCAAACACTGCCAGGTTGCCGCCCTGCTGCAAAGGGCCATATGCTACATTATTCGGCCGGAATATGTCATCCGGGTTGACTCCGAAACTCAGTTTGGAATACTGGCGGTCTATATGGCACATCATGCCGTAGGCCCTGCCGCCGATAATCGCCGCATTGGAATATGCTGCAAAGTTAAAGATGGCGGTGGTGGCAAAATTATCCTGATAGCTGGAATAGAACAACGGCGCATCCGATTCGGTCAGCACAAAAGTAAGCTGGTCCAGGGCGTGGATGTGGGAATCGGTTCCTACAAGGAAACGGGTTTCGCCCCAGACTCCTGCACCGCCGGCATCCGTATCCGACATATCACAAACTACATTGACCCTCTCTTCAAGAGTATAGCCGTTGGCCAGCGAGAACAGGTTCCTGGTATATACAGGCTCGTCGGATGTAAATCCGTAAGTGACATATTTATTGGCCAGAAGGTCGAATTCCGATGTGGCGCCACCGTCGCGGGTATGTGCCACCAGCAACCCCTCGCCAAGAGAACTGGCCACATACAGCTTGCACGGGGCTATCTTTTTAAGACCGGTGGTAAGATCGGTCACGTCAAAGCGGATGATATACGGTTTGGTGGCCGGCCTGTTGGAAACCTTGTAATCCAGCACGGTGCCCTCGCACAACTCTATGCGGGTGTCATTATCGTCGGCTTTAAGGTCTATGGACCACTCGCACTTCAGATCGGACATAGTGCGACCCTCCTGTGAAACCCTCGCTTCTATATGGATATCCTGCCCGTAAAGCACATACATAGTGGAGTCGACCCCCTCTATCACGATATCGGGTATCACGTGGTCTGCCTCGGTACTGAGGTCGGCGAAGCACGAGGCCACCAGCAGCGGGAACAGCAATATGATAATTATTCTTTTCATTGTGTTAAAGCACGTTCAATGTTTCGTAGATGGTGGGGATAATATCAGGTTTTTCCCCTTCGCCGTGGGCAGTGGTATAAGTACGATACTGTTCATAATCGTCGCTGTGGCGCAGCGGATTGGAAGGATTCTCAGCATCGGTCTTCTTGACCCATTCGCGGAACTCGCGGGTAGCGGAGTACCACCAGGTAGGCAATTTGTAAGTCAGGGTAGGATCCTCCTTGGCAGGAGCCTGCTGGACCACATAGGTTTCTATCTCCTCGCCGAAATAAGAAACCATCAGGCGGTGCAACTCCTTGCTGTAGCCGTGGCAGAAATAAAGATACCACCCGCGCCAAACGTAGGGCTGGGGACGGGTATACTCTTCCGACCAAGTGATGTCCGCTATGGAGTTCTTGGGAGGACCCGCCCTGAAATATTCGTTGGGGACTATCTTGAGCTTCATATCCTGGCGCTCTACACCCTGTGGAAGGTGATTCACCCTCAATTTGACAAAACCTCTCACCGCGCCTGCCTTGATATCAGAGGAGATAATGGTGAAGTCCCGCCCGAGGACGGCGGTGGAGTCAATGACTTCTACAGCAAACGTCCGGTCGTAGTCGGCACAATAACCCACAAGATCCACCGCAACGTCGATGTCCCTGAAGTCTTCTGTCATACCTTTGAAAGAGTAAGTATTGGTGCGGCCATGGAAAACAACCGCACTGTCCTCCGGCCTGTAGGTCTTTATTTCGTCCTTCACGCACGAAACCAGGCACCAGGCCGTAAAGGCCACAATTGCAATATGTAGGTATTTCTTCATATAAGACCCTCCCGTATTATTGTTCCTGAATCCTGCCGTATGTGGTCTCTGCAACAGGATAGGGATACATAATACTAATAGCAGATGTACCTATCTTGGCACTGAAGTTTACCACATTAACATTCATTGAGAATAACGGCCTTCCATATTCTCCGTAATATCGTTTCACCGCATATAAGAGCTGCCCTTCGGCCAAAAGTTCAGTCAGGTACTCACGGAGTATGACAGACGCTATTTGCTGGTCACGGCCAAAATATGACTGCTCCGGCACAATAAATTGCATCACCTCTGCAATGGAGGTCGAAACACCCCTGTGATGCCGCACCTGGTCTATCAAAGCCAGGGCGCCGTCGTAGTCAAAGGCGTGCAGTGCCGCCTCGGCTTGAATCAGATACATTTCAGGCAGTTTTATCATGGGCATCCGCCCGCGGAACGCCTCAAAATAGCCGTTTGAACTGTAGAACTTGTACATCTGATATCCGCTGGTGGAGTATTTCAGAAGGCCGGCCGGTCCGCGTACATCTTCGTGCAGGAAGTCAGCATCAATACCGTAGTGTGAGAAATCCCGGAACAACTCCCCTACAGCAGTTTCACTTACCAGCACCGCATCCGAAACCATATTTGGAAAGTGATAGACGGCAAGATTGCTGTACAGGTTTGTTATTTCCAGCGAGAACAGGTGCTCACAAGAGAAGGTCCAGTCACGGTAGTCATATTGAACCTCCTGCTGGAAAGCACTCACGTCTATCCATTTCACCAGGCCTTTGTCAAGAGCGTTGGTGGCCACGTCCGCGGCCATCTGTCCGGCACTTACATAGTCCCTGCGCCAGAGATGCACCCGCGCCAGCAGCGCCTCCACGGCATAGTAGTTGAGCCTTTTGGCGCGGTCGTTCCAGAAACCGTCGGCATTGATAGTCGACTCAAAGTCGTCGCGGACCGTCCCGCGCACCGGGTCATCCTTGAGGCATTCCAATGCGCCGTTGATGTCTTTCAGCAGCAGTTCTACGGTCTGGGCATAAGTCCTCTGTGGCGTCGGTTCGCTGCTATACTCTGTTACGTACGGCACGGTTACCTTGTCGGCATTTTCGCCGACCCAACTGTCCAGGCCGAACATTCGCATAAGGTCAAAATGGACATAAGCACGCGCCGCCAGCAGTTCGCCTTTTATCAGGTTGTACTCCAGTTCGTCCGGCACGATGTCCCTGCGACGCTCCAGTTCGAACAGGGTCTTGTTGATATTTGCGATTATGGAATATCCCCCGGACCACATATCCTCTATGTAAGGCTCTACGGAAACGGCGCTGAAAAGATTCTGTTGAAGACCTTTGATGAACGATTTGTTGTGCGTTGCATACGGGCAGCAAACGATATCATTTACCAGGAAAGTATAGTTTGCGCCGTAGGTGGCCGGCTGTCCCATCTTCAGGTAAACGCCAATCAATGCTTCGTGAAAGCCGTTGCGGGTAGAGAACAATTTGTCGTCGGCAATCTGTGACGACGATGTCGCCTCCAGCCACTTTTCGCACGAAGCTGCCATCGGCAACAGCATCAAGGTAAAAAGTATGAATCTTATTATTGACTTTTTCATAGGAATACGCGATTAGAAAGTGGCCGTGAGGGAGAATGAGAACGAACGTGCATAAGGATACGAAGTTCCGCGCTCGATCCGGATTGAAGAGAATGTATAGAGGTCGTTGGTATAAAGGGTTGCGCGCAGGCGGTCCATCCTGAGTTTGCTGAGAACCGACTTCGGGAACTCGTAATAAACCGACACAGTAGAAATGTTCAGGACGTTGTTTTTCTGGATGAATCGGGATGTCGCGCGGGTCATGTAATCTTGATAGCCGATCTCCTCGTTGTTACTGTGGGAATCAAGCCCCCTGAACGGGGCGTTCTGACCGGCCTTGAACCACCGTCCCTCAAAAATCCTCCTGTCGACATTATAGCTCAGATCGACGTTTTCTACCTTGTTGAGCAGGGTGGTATTATACCGTTTGCCCCCTCCATAATATGTCATGACTATGTTGACGCCTATGGAGGCCATCTCGCCGTTTATGCCAAAGTTGCCGTTGTACAAGGGGTCGGAAGAGCCAAAGTTTTTTAGATCTTTAGAATCCCATGTGGTGGTCATATTGCCGTCGCGGTCAATAAAGACCTCATAACCTAGTCTGGAATCTATGCCCAGCGACTCCACCGCCCATATAGAGTGCAGCGGCATACCGTTGTAGTACTGCACCACGGGGAGGGGCGAATGGAGTGCCTCTGCCGCAGCCGCCTGCTGCTTGTTGTAGGCCTCCAGCGCCTCCGATATCTGCAGGATGCGGTTGTCGTTGAAAGCGACCTTGCCGAATACGCTCAGGTAAGAAGAACCTGTCTGGAACAATACGTAACTAAGGCTCGCCTCAATACCGCGGTTACGGACCTTGCCCATATTGTCCACCACGGTAGAAAAACCGGTACTGGGCACTATCGACCGGTTGAACACCAGGTTGCGGGTATCGGCGATGTAAGCGTCCAGCACGGCGTTGATCCGATTCGTGCGGAAGTCGATGCCGACATTGTAGTCCATCTTCTCTTCCCACTGCAGGTCGGGATTCTCCATATTCTTGAGCACCGCCCCGGTAAAGCCGTTGTAATAGTTGCTGTTGTAGTAGGAATAAACCGGCAGGGAGATGTTGTTGGCATAGTTCTGGTTACCCGAAGAGCCCACGGAGGCACGCAGTTTCAGGGTTTTGAGCCAGTCCTTCGCATCTTCCATAAAGGCCTCGTTGTGCAGGTTCCACGCGACGCCGGCACTCCAGAATACACCCCAGCGGCGGTTGCTTCCGAACACGCTGGAGGCGCTGGTCTTGATGGTGGCATCCACCATATAGCGGTTGTCGTATGAATAGCCGGCCGTGAGCAGGGCGCCAAGGTTGCGGTTGATGCCGTCGCCGCCGGTGGGGGAACTGCCTGTCTCATACGCCCTTGCAAGGGCGTAGTTCTTCATATAGCTGTTTGGGAAGCCGTACGCCGTGTTGGTCACTTCGTCGTAATGGGTCTCTGAAATGTTGTATTGAGCGGTAGCAAACACATAGTGCCTGTCGGCAAAGGTACGGTTGAACTGAGCGCTGGCATCGGCAGAGTAGTTGATGTAATTGCCGGTGGTGAGGGTATAGGAGCCCCTGTTGATATATTCCTCTGCAGAGAGCGCCATACCGTTTTTATTTACAAAATCGGTGTGCTCCGCAGGCAGGAATTTGTCGTACTGGGTCTTTTTGGTGTCAATGCCCATCCTGGCTACAAGTTTGAGCGATTGGGCAAGGTGGTATTCCACGTAGAAATTGTCTATAAAATCGAGGTACCGCGATGTATCGGAGGTGCCTATGAACGCATTCCACATAGGGTTCGTAACCTGCGGTTCGCTATACTCGCCCACAAAGCCCTTGTAAAGGAACTTCTTTACGTTGCCGTTCTCGTCGTACGGAGTGAAATAGGGATTGCAGGCCGCATATTCACTGAAACTGCCCCAGGGCGATTCGGTACCTTTCATGGAACTGATGCTCATAATGTTGCGGAACACCCAGTTACCGGCACGGTAAGATATATTGGCATCGCCGGAAATTATGTCGCGTTTGGAGCCTTTCATCGCGCCCTGTACATCGTTGTAAGAGAAGGTCAGGAATGTCTTGAGATCCTTGTTACCCATCTCCACACCCAGGGAATGCTTGTGGCCGAAGCCCATTCTCACCGGCTTGCTGAGCCAGTAGGTGCTCTCCCCCTCCATAGCCCGTTTGAGACGCTGGTAATACATATTCTGCTGCACAACAGTACTATAGCTGTCGTGATTCAAACCATCGTAGTACTTTAACCCTTCCCTGTCCTCTACCATCAGTTTTTCATAAGCGTTGCAGAGGTTGTAACTGGTCAGGTCGGGGGCCTCGACGGTGACGCTGCCGGTGTAGGTAACCAGCGTGCGGTCGCTGCCCAGCGCCTTGGTCTCTATAACAATAACGCCGTTGGCGCCCTTGGAACCATAAATCGCCTTGGCGGAGGCGTCCTTGAGAATGGTGATGCTCTGCACGCGGTTCATATCCATGTCGGTGATCTTCTCTATGTTGGTTTCGAAGCCGTCCAGGATGAACAGCGGCATATTGGCGGCCGTCACAAAGTTGCTCTTGAGGCTGGTGGTCTCCATACCGAGGGCCGAGGCTCCGCGCAGCTGCATCTGGGCCATCACATTGGGGTTGGAGCCCGCCTCCAGGTTTTCCAGTATCAGCAGCGAGGGGTCGATACGCTTAAGGCTCTCCACGATGTTGGCGTTGCTCACGCGGGTCAGCTCTTCTGCCGTGATGGTCTGCACCGCTCCGGTAAAAGATTCCTTCTTGCGGGTGAAGATACCCGTCACCACAGATTCGTCAATGGATTCGTGGTCCTCCTTGAGCACCACCCGTTTAACTTTTGAGACCGGGAGTTCGAGCGTCTGGTAACCGATGGCCTGGAAAACCAGAACGGCATCCTTGGCTGAGACTTTTATTTCAAAAGATCCGTCTTCGTTGGTTTGGGTACCGGCTCCGGTACGGCTGCGGGGATAGACGAACACTCCGGGTATCGGAACGCCCGCCTCGTCCACCACCTTTCCGGTGACTGTGGTTAGGACTTTTAAGTCCCCCGCCGTTTGCGCTTTAAGATTTAAAGCGGACAGACAGAGAATTGATATAAATAGTAATATAATGGACTTATCTCTCATATTTTCAAGGACATAAATCGGTGTAAATTTACAAAAAGAATTGTGATTTCGGCGTGTTTCGGCTATATTTGTACATTAATCTAAAAAAGAATGAAAAAATCTCTTGCTCTTTGCTTTGTGCTCACTATGATTGTTCTGGCTGCCGGATGCGGCGCCGATAATGTCAACTCCTATCCCAGGGACGATATCTCCTGGAGCGGATATACCAACTGGTGGAACAGCCTGTACACCCAGCAGTGGCGTGCCGGCAACCTGAGCAAGATTAACGTGCCCGACGCGGCCAAGGTGCTGGAGCAGCGCCGTATGGACCTGGCGCTGGAGCTGGGACTGCCCTATCTGCAGATGCAGGAAGGTTTCCTGGCCGGACTGTTGGGCGAGCAGTACGAAATACTGGACAACCCTTCCGAAAAGGAGATGAATGAGGCCCTGCGCAATGCCAAGGCGGCGTTGGTGTTCTCCGAAAGGGAATCGGAACTCGGGGCGAAACTTGCCCGCAAGGCGCCGGAATACTACTACTCAGTTCCCGCCTACCAAACCCACGGCGAAATAAAGAATCCCCTGGATGCTTTCGTACTGAAAAAGGGCGGCAAGAGAATATACGCCGCAGTTGGCGAGGCAGCCGATCTGGCGCTTCTCAAGGATTTGCTGACCCAGACCCAGGCCCTGGCAGATACTTACGATATGAAACGCGGCTGGTTCGGGGTTCACACCGATATCCGCACCGTATCCTGCAGCCCCATCACCCCCATCGAAACTATGGCGGCCGGCATGAACGAGGGCAACAGCTGGTTTGTTTTCAGCGGCGAATACGAGCGGTTCATCAAGCCCGAACTGGAGCGCTGGATTTCCGAGTCGGGCTCGGGAGTAGAGGCGGCCGTGGGCACCCACTCGCTGTACGACTGCCGCGACTGGGATGGCTTCCAGGAGCAGCTTTTGAAGGACAATCAGGTTGAATACGCCAAGGAGCGCGACGCACGCGGCGGCTATTTGTTCCGGCCCATCCAGGACTGGGGTGACTATGCCGGCACCGGCATCGACATATATGACGGATACTTTGCTTCGGGCGGCAACAGGGAGATTGTGGATACCTGCTCGATACCTTTCGTGATAGTCAACGGCAACATCGCCGACGGTGCCTCCAATCCGATGGTGCTCTTCACCCCCAAGGGCGAGCCGTTCAGCCGCGAGGCGATGTGGAAAGCTATTATGGACCGCCGCGAGGTGGCCATAGAATCGGCCGTGGAAGAGTTCTGCGTGATGGGTGATGCCAAGTTCCGCAAGCCTGTCCAACTGATGATGATAGAGCGCTCTTACATAGAGAATTACTTTGGCGACCAGTTCGGCATCAAGGCCACTGTAGAGGGCACAACGCTCCGTGTGGCGCTCACCAATTTCGGCCGCAGCGCCGTCAAGGGCGACTTCTGCGTACAGCTTCCGCCCACCGTGGCCCTTGCAGGCAGCGTCCCTGCCAAAATCAGCATCAAGCCAGGCGCCACCAAAGAGATTGCCGTGGATCTGGCACTCACGCCCGAGGCTATGGGCCGCCGCAGCGCCATAACTGTCGGCCTCGACTGGGGCGCATCTTCAAAGAAAGTGATGGCGGAGATGGATATGCCGCCGGCAGTATCCACCCACCGGCTGCTTTACGGCACCCCCGGCAATTGCAGCTTCCCCGTATCGGTATACAATTTTACAGACGACAAGAAGGTCGATGTCAAGGTTTCGGTAGCCTCCGGCGACGCTGTGGCCCTTGAGACGGAGCGTACTCTGACGCTGGCCAAAGCCGCCGCCGACACTCTCTGCTTTGACCTGCAGCTGCCTGAGGGCAGTTACACCGTCACTACCACAGCGATGGGCGCAACCACCACCACCCAGCTGGGCATCGGCGAGTGCGAAAAGGCCGTTTCGCTGCGCCGCGAGGATGTCAACGACGACGGCATCGACGAATTCATTATGGAGAACAGCAAGGTGCGGGTGATGCTGCTGGCAATCGGTGCGCGCATTATGGAATACTACGTCAAGGACAAGGACGACAACGTCTTTTTCAAGAACTGGCCCAACGAGCCATACGACCCCGACCGGCCCTACCGCAAGCGCAATTTCTGGCCTTTCGGCGGGTTTGAGGATTTCCTTGGACAGGCCAGCGTGGAGACTCACGAAGTGTATGACGCAGAGGTGGTCTGCGACGGCGGCGAGTATGCTGAGGTGCGCATGAAGGCCGACTATTTCGGCAACACCATAGAGAAGATCTTCACCTTGTACGGCGACACTCCCCTGCTGGGAATCCGCTTTGCGCTGGATATGGTCAATCCCGAATTCAACATGCTCGGCCCCCAGCCGATCCTGGAGGTGGGCAAGGCGCACGACCCTCAGGACAAGATTATCGTGCCCGAGAAAGAGGGCCTAAGCGACTACCACGTGGATATGGCCGACTACTGGGGCAAGTTCCTCTTCCCCGTCGAGGGATGGAACGTGGATTATGACCCCGTGGAGGATATCTATTTTGCCGGCGCATTCCCCGTGGACCAGCCCTATACAGTGCATATGTGGCACAACCACCCGCGCAACCGCGACACCCGCTTCTACTACTGCGAGCTGCAGCCCTGGACCGAGCTGTTCCGTCACAACACCACATATTTCTCTTATTATATGTGGGCTGGCGGCGGTTCGTGGGAACAAGGCGTCGAGGCTCTCCGCGAGCGCAATCTCATCACCAAGAAACAATAAATCATTACAGATATGAAACTTAAATCCATTTTGACAGCGGCTGCGGCGGTGCTGGTTCTGGGCGCCTGCTGCAACAACGCTCCGAAAGAAGAACCCGACACCGAGGCTATGAAACACAAGGTCTATTCCATCTCGATGAACAAGATTTGCAAGGAGTGGGACGGCCAGTGGCAGGGAATGGCGGTGGCCAGCGACGGCAACTGCTACTTTGGTAGTTCCACACACGCCAAGAGCCACGGCGCCGGCTTCCACAAGTTTGACCCGCGCACCTACAAGCACACTATGATTGTGGAGGATATGACCTATCTGTGCGGCGAGCAGGATTTGCCATTCCAGCAAGGCAAGATCCACAGCCCCATTGTGGAGTGCGACGGCTGGCTCTATTTCTGCACCCACCTTTCCAACTACTGGAAGGAGGGCATCGAGGCCTATCCCGGCGCTCACGTGTTCGGCTATGAGATGGCTACGGGAGAGTTCCGCGATTTCGGTATCGTTAAGGAGCGTTACTCCATCTATTCCGCCATCGGAGTGGATCCGGTTTTGAAAAAACTGTACGTGTTCAGCGTGCCTTTCGTGCCCGAGCTCTATCAGAACGATGGATGCCACCTTATGAGCATCGACATCGCCACCGGCGAGAAGAAAGACTGCGGCAAGGTGGTCGACGGCCGTCTGGGCGCCTCTTTCTGGTTCTTCGTGGACAAGGACAGCAACCTCTGGTTCACCCTCTGGAAGAGAAACTATTCTTACGAGAACGACTTCGGCAACCTGTACTGCTACAACCCCGAGGCCGACAGCATTAAGATTTATGACAACGTACTGCCAAAGGGCCAGCTGATAGACGGCACCCCCGTTTCGGAGGCCCGCAACGAGCAGCGCGCCTGGACCTGGCTGAGTCCCTTCCCCGGCCGCGACAAGTGCTACTTTATCCAGGGTACCCTGGGCGGCGGCGACGAGCGCCTGTGGATTTTCGACCCCTCCAAGGATATCGTTTCCGGCGAGGCATTCGAGCCCGTGGCTTACATCGGCTCCTCATATTTCGAGACCGCAGTGGGCGGCGACCGCCTCTATTTCTGCCAGTACGAAGATCTTGAGGATGCCCGCACCATCTTCAGCGAAGATGAGCGCGAGATCGATCCCGATAGCCCGGCGTATGTCGACCGCAAGATCCATCTGCGCAGCATTTCCCTTACCGATGAGGGCGAGCACCGCGAGATCAAGGACCACGGCGCGCTGATTGACCAGGACGGCCGTCAGGCGCTGATGATTATGTCCATGGCGGCGGACAACGACGGTCACGTGTTCGTATACGGCAGCTGGAGGCCAAAATCCTTCAAGGAGGCCACCCTGCAGTACCTGCTGTTCGAATACCCCAACGGCGACCTTTACCGCCTGCTCAAACGCGGCGAGTTCTTCGCAGTGATCAACACCAACGAGGACTAGTGTATCTGTGCCGGGCAGACCTACAGTATGAAAGCCATGCTCTTTCATACTTCATCAATTTCTGCCCGGGAATGCGGGTAACGCTGCTGAAATATGTACTGTTACCCTCATTTTGGGCCGTTTTTGAGGGTAACGATGCTTAAAGCAGCAGCATTACCCTCACTTTTAACTTAAAAAAGTGAACGAAGATAGGTACATACAGTTTGTGCTGGAGCACGAGAAGGATGACCCGGAGCGGCTGCTGCTGTCGGCGGACAGGTGGCCGGAGATTGACGTGAGGCGGGCGGCGCGCAATATTGCATCGCGGGCAAAGATCCGGACAAAGATTCCATCCTGGTATGCACATCCCGAACTGGAGTATCCCGGCAGTCTGCCGCTGGAACAAGCCAGCAGCGAGGCCACGGCGCTCTACAAGCAGGCTTTCGTCCCCGAAGGTGCCCGCATTGCCGACCTTACCGGCGGCCTGGGTGTGGACTGCTGGTTCATGAGCCGCAACTCCTCCGAAGCCCACTATTGCGAGCGTAACGGTGACCTCTGCGCCACCGCCCGGCACAATTTCGCGGCACTCGGTGACGCTTCCATCGCCGTTCACGAGGGTGACGGGGTTGAATGGCTCTCCCGGCAGACGGAGCATTTCGACCTGATATATCTGGATCCGGCACGGCGCGATGTCAACTCCCGTCGCGTATACGACATAGCCGACTGCGAGCCGAACCTACTGGAGGTCAAGGATATTCTCCTTGAAAAAGCCGACCGCGTCATGGCCAAGATTTCGCCGATGGCCGACATCAGCCGCACTCTGAAACAGTTCCCGGAAGCTCGCGAACTGCACGTGCTGGCAGTCGCCGGCGAAGTAAAGGAACTGCTGTTGCTGCTGGAACCTGGCGCACGGGGCGAGCCGCTGATTGTCGCACACGACGCCCCGCATCACTTCGAATTCCGCCCGTCGGAAGAGCCCGAAGCCGAAGCCAAATACGCCAATCAAATCGGGAAGTACCTCTTCCAGCCCTCCAGGGCCGTGCTGAAAGCGGGCGCTTTCAGGCTGCTGTCGGAGCGCTTCAATCTGGCCAAACTCGCCCCGAGTACCCATCTCTACACTGCAGACACCCGGCTGGAAAGTTTCCCCGGCAAATGCTTTGAAGTGGAATCAGTCCTTGACTGGAGCAAAGCCTCTCTGCGTCAATTGAAGCAGACCTACGATCGCCTGGAAATGACCGCCCTAAACTTTCCGCTGGCCACCGACGCCCTGCGCGAAAAGACAGGCATCCCCGGCGGCGGCACACACCACCTCTTCGCCACCATGCTTAGCGACAAAAGCAAACTATTGATTATTGCTGCACCGAACACGTTGGACAGAAGCCTCGCATAAAAGCCTTGCTCCCTGTCGCTTCGCCCGCTCCACTCGCGCCCGGAATGCGCTCGTTCCCGCGACCTAGCTAACGCCGGTCGCAAGTTCTTTTATGCTACGGAATTTTCTGTCCGTTGCGATTTCCGGCTAGTCTACCAGCGCGGCGACCTTCTTGAAGTTCTCTTCGATGGTGCCGTCGGCCTCTACCTCGACGTACTTGTCCTGGGCCTTGTAGTAGTTGATCACGGGCTCGGTCTTTTCGTGGTAGTTTTTGATGCGGGTGGAGATTATTTCGTCGTCGGCATCGTCGGCGCGGTTCTCTACCAGGGCGCGGCCCTTGATGCGGCGGCGCACCTCTTCGTCGGTGATATGGATTGATACCACGCGGTCAAGTTCTTTGCCTATTTCGGCGAGCATCTTATCCAGCGCCTCGGCCTGGGTCACGGTGCGGGGGAAGCCGTCCAGCAGGAATCCGCGCACGCCGGGATTGGCGGCGAACTCGCTGCGGATCATTCCGCAGACCACCTCGTCCGGCACCAGGTTGCCCTTCTCTATCAGGCTCTTGGCCTCGAGGCCGAGTGGCGTGCCGGCGGCAATCTCCTTGCGCAGCATATCGCCTGTGGAGATGTGATAATATCCGCGGGTTTCTACTAAAAGTTTTGCAAAGGTGCCCTTGCCGGCTCCGGGAGGGCCAAAGAGAACGTAGTATTTCATATTTATTCGATTTGATCTTTCAGGATGTAGATATCGGCGAGCTGACGGCCCATCTGGTCATAGTCCAGACCCCAGCCCACGATGAACTTGTTGGCGATTTCCAGCCCCACATAGTCAATTTTGATGTCGCGCTTGTAAACGTCGGTCTTAAGACTGAAGGTGCATACGCGCACGTCGGAAGCGCCTTTTTCCTTAAGCTGACCCACCAGCTGCGCGATTGTGGCGCCGGTGTCCACGATGTCCTCTACTATAATCACCGTACGGCCCTGGAGGTCTACATTGAGACCTATCACCTCCTTAACCTCGCCGGTGGATTTAGTCCCTTCATAGGACGATAGGCGGATGGATGCCAGTTCGCAGGAGAACTTGAGCCTGGGGAGCAGATGCCCGCAGAAAATGATGGAGCCGTTGAGCACGCAAAGTATCACCGGAACCACGCCGCTGCCAAAGAAATCGTTGTTCAATTCAGCCGCAACCTTGTCTACCGCGGCGATGATTTTTTCGTTGGTGATGTAGGGGACGAAGTCCTTTCCGTTGATTCTGATGGATTCCATTTTCACGGGTCAATTTCTGTTTGTTATTGTGCGAATTTAAGACTAATTTTGCAATCTTAAAAATCAACACATAATGACTCCTCTTGTCAGCATCATAATGGGCAGTGTTTCAGACATGCCCGTACTCAAGCCGGCGGCCGATTTCCTGGACGAAATGCAGATTCCGTTCGAGATCAACGCCCTCAGCGCCCACCGCACTCCGGAGCAGGTCGCAGCCTTTGCACAGAGCGCGGCTGACCGGGGCGTGAAGGTGATTATCGCCGCTGCCGGCGGTGCCGCACATCTGCCGGGCGTAATCGCCGCCTCCACCACCCTTCCGGTCATCGGCGTCCCGGTAAAATCTTCCAACTCCATGGACGGCTGGGATTCGGTGCTGTCTATACTGCAGATGCCCAGCGGCATTCCGGTGGCCACTATGGCGCTGGACGGCGCAAAGAACGCCGCCATCTTCGCCCTGCAGATCCTTGCAACGGGCGATGAGACATTTGCCGCCAGGATGGCCGACTTCAAAGCCTCTCTCAAAGGCAAGGTCGCCAAGGCCAACGAGGAGCTCAAGAAAATCGATTACAAATTCAAGACTAACTAATATTAATCACTAACAAATCATGTCCGAAAAACTATTTGCCGAATTCCCCCCGGTGACCACCGAACAGTGGGAAGAGGTGATAAACAAAGACCTCAAGGGCGCAGACTATGACAAGAAACTGGTCTGGAAAACCCAGGAGGGCTTTAACGTTCGTCCGTACTACCGTGCGGAGAACCTTGCTGGTTTAGAGTTTCTGGACAGCGAACCGGGTCAGTTCCCCTTTGTTCGCGGTGTCAAGAACAACAATGAATGGCTTATCCGCCAGGATTACTGCCTGTGCGAAGGTCCTGCAAAGGCCAACGAACTTGCGCTGGACGGCCTGATGAAGGGCGTTAATTCGCTCGGATTCTGGGTAGACGGCAAGAAGGGCCTCACCGACGCCGAGATGGAAACCCTGCTCAAGGGCATCGCCATCGCCGCCGTGGAAATCAACTTCTGCGGCTGCTGCCCCGGCAAGACCTTCCCGCTTATCGAAAGCTTCCTCAAGGTCGCTGCCGCCCAGGGCGTAAAGAAAGAAGACATACGCGCCTCTTTCGACTTCAGCCCGCTGCACGCACTTACCGTCAAGGGCCATATGTGCGACGATTCCTTTGACAAGCTCGCAAACTGCGTAAAAGCCGTAAAGGATTATCCCGGTATCCGCGTCATCAACGTAGAGGCCTACGACTTCAACAACGCCGGCAGCAGCATCAGCCAGGAGCTGGGTTACGGTATGTCGGTTGCCAGCGAGTATATGGCAGAGCTCACCGACCGCGGCCTGGATGCAGCCGAGGTTGCCCGCCGCATACGCTTCACATTTGCCATCAGCGGCAACTATTTCTTTGAAATCGCCAAGTTCCGCGCAGCCCGCGTTCTCTGGGCCAACATCGTTAAGGCATACGGCGTAGAAGACGCCTGCGCACAGAAGATCGTAAGCCACGCAGTCACCAGCGAGTGGAACCAGACAGTATACGACTCATACGTGAACATGCTCCGCGACACCACCGAGACCATGTCGGCGGCCATCGCAGGCGTTCATTCCATAGAGGTGCTTCCGTTCGACTACGCTTACCGCAAACCCAACGAGTTCTCCAACCGTATGGCCCGCAACGTGCAGTCCATCCTCAAGGAGGAGGCCCACTTCGACAAGGTGGTTGACCCCGCAGGCGGCAGCTACTACATCGAGAACCTCACCGCTTCCATCATGAAGTCGGCGTGGGACATCTTCAAGGGCGTCGAGGCAGAAGGCGGCTACACCGCAGCCTTCAAGGCCGGCAAGGTTCAGGCAGCCATCAAGGAGGTTTCCGCAAAGCGCGACCTTAACATCGCCCGCCGTCGCGAGACCATCCTCGGCAGCAACCAGTACCCTAATTTCCTGGAGAAGGCTTCCGACGAGATTACCCCGGAAATCGTTAAACGCGGCGCCGGCAAACCCGAGTGCAGCTGCGAGAAAGAGGCTGAGCCGCTGGAAGCTTACCGCGGCAGCCAGGCATTCGAGGCCCTGCGTCTTGCAACCGACCGCAGCGGCAAGCAGCCCATGGCGTTCATGCTCACCTTCGGCAACCTGGCGATGTGCCGTGCACGCGCCCAGTTCAGCTGCAACTTCTTTGCAGTGGCCGGCTTCAAGGTTGTGGACAACAACCGCTTCAGCACCATCGAAGAGGGCGTCAAGGCCGCTTTGGATGCCAAGGCCGATATCGTGGTGGCCTGCTCGGCCGACGATGAATATGCCGAGGCCGTGCCTCAGATTGCCGAGGCTATCGGAGATAAGGCCGTCGTTGTTGTGGCCGGCGATCCCGAGTGCCGTCCGGAACTCGAGGCCAAGGGCATTATGAACTACATCAATATCAGGTGCAACGTCCTTGAGACTCTCAAAGAGTATCAGGCTAAAATGGGTATCAAGGAGCTCTAAATCACTATCACTATGAGACCGAAATTCAATGATATAGAATTCAAGGGCGGCAAGGCTGCCGCATGCGGTTGCAAGAAGGGCCAGGAAGAACTCTGGCACACGCCCGAAAAGATAGACGTCAAAGGACTCTATACTGCAAAGGATCTCGAAGATATGGAGCACCTGAACTATGCTGCAGGTATCGCCCCCAACCTTCGCGGACCTTACTCCACAATGTACGTGATGCGTCCCTGGACCATCCGTCAGTACGCCGGTTTCTCCACTGCGGAGGAATCCAACGCATTCTACCGCCGCAACCTGGCCTCGGGCCAGAAGGGCCTCTCGGTCGCATTCGACCTGGCAACCCACCGCGGTTATGACGCCGACCACCCGCGCGTAGTCGGTGACGTCGGCAAGGCCGGTGTATCCATCTGCTCGGTAGAGGATATGAAAGTTCTGTTCGACCAGATCCCTCTGGGCAAGATGTCCGTCTCCATGACAATGAACGGCGCCGTGCTCCCCATCATGGCCTTCTACATCGTGGCCGGTATGGAACAGGGCGTGGCCCTGGAAGAGATGGCAGGTACTATCCAGAACGACATCCTCAAGGAGTTCATGGTGCGCAACACCTACATCTACCCGCCGGCATTCTCGATGCGTATCATCGGCGACATCTTCGCCTTCACCTCGCAGTTCATGCCCAAGTTCAACTCGATTTCCATTTCGGGTTACCATATGCAGGAGGCCGGTGCCACCAACGACATAGAAATCGCCTACACCCTGGCCGACGGTCTGGAGTATCTCCGCACCGGTATCAAGGCGGGCATCGAGGTCGATGCGTTCGCACCGCGTCTGTCATTCTTCTGGGCAATCGGTATGAACCACTTTATGGAAATCGCCAAGATGCGCGCCGCACGTATGCTCTGGGCCAAGATCGTAAAGCAGTTCGACCCCAAGAATCCGAAGAGCCTTGCGCTGCGTACACACAGCCAGACTTCCGGCTGGAGCCTCACCGCACAGGACCCGTTCAACAACGTGGCACGTACCTGCATCGAAGCTATGGGCGCCGCACTGGGTCACACCCAGTCTCTGCACACCAATGCGCTTGACGAGGCCATCGCGCTGCCTACCGACTTCAGCGCGCGTATCGCACGTAACACCCAGATCTACATTCAGGAAGAGACTTCCGTCTGCAAGAGCGTAGACCCTTGGGCTGGTTCTTACTATGTAGAGTCGCTTACCAACGAGATTGCACACTCCGCATGGAAGCACATCCAGGAGGTAGAGGAGCTCGGCGGTATGGCCAAGGCCATCGAGACCGGTATTCCCAAACTCCGCATCGAGGAGGCCGCCGCACGCAAGCAGGCCCGCATCGACTCCGGTATAGAGAAGATTATCGGTATCAACGAGTATGTGCTTGACCACGAAGATCCCATCGAGATTCTGGACGTGGACAACACCAAGGTTCGCGAGAGCCAGGTAGCTCGTCTGAAAGAGCTCCGCGCTAAGCGCGACAACGCCGCTGTGGAGGCTGCACTTGCCGCCATCACCAAGAGCGTAGAGACTGGCGAGGGCAACCTGCTGGCACTCGCAGTGGAGGCAGCCAAGCTGCGCGCCACCCTGGGTGAGATCAGCGACGCCTGCGAAAAAGTTGTTGGACGTTATAAAGCCGTAATCCGTATGAATACAGGTGTTTATTCTTCTGAAATCAAGAAGGACGCAGAATTTGAGAAGGCAAAGGAGATGGTGGCATCTTTCGCAAAGAAAGAGGGCCGTCAGCCCCGCGTTATGGTTGCCAAGCTTGGCCAGGACGGTCACGACCGCGGCGCCAAGGTGGTAGCTACCGGCTATGCCGACTGCGGATTCGACGTCGATATGGGTCCCCTGTTCCAGACTCCCGAGGAGGCTGTGAAGGAGGCCGTGGAGAACGACGTTCACGTACTGGGCGTATCCTCGCTGGCAGCCGGTCACAAGACCCTCGTGCCGCAGGTGATTGCCGAACTCAAGAAGTATGGCCGCGAGGACATCATCGTGGTTGTCGGCGGCGTAATCCCGCCTCAGGACTACGACTTCCTCTACAAGGCAGGCGCCGCAGCCATCTTCGGCCCCGGTACCCGCATCGCCAAGTGCGTCATCGAGATCATGAAGCTTCTGGGCGAGAAAGAATAATTATTCCCCCAGAGGGTCGAGGACAGCCTGCCGGTAGTAAGAGACTACCTGCAGGCTGTCTCTTATTTCAAAGGCGTGTGCCTTGGCCTTTTCAAAGGCGGGCATATTCTGTTTGGAGATGGGATCGGCGGGCGGGGTGATCATCTTCAGGGGGTTGATGGGACGGTCGTTTTCCCAGATACGGAAGTCGAGGTGCGGGCCGGTGCTGCGGCCGGTGGAACCCACGTAGCCGATAACCTGGCCCTGGCTGACGCGCACGCCGGGGCGGATTCCCTTGCCGTAGCGCGACAGGTGCAGATATGCGGTGCGATAGTTCTTGGTGTGCTGGATATGGACCGTGTTACCACCCGCCCCGGCATAGCCGACCTTGGTCACGACACCGTCGCCGATGCTGACCACCGGAGTCCCTTTTGGCGCTGCGTAATCGACGCCTGTATGCGGCTGCACGCGGCGGGTCACGGGATGGCGGCGGGCATAGGAAAAACCGGAACTGATGCGGGAGAATTTCAACGGCGCCTTGAGGAAGGCCTTGCGCGACCCCTCTCCCTTTTCGTTCCAGTATTTGTTGCCACCCGCCTTGCCTTCGTCAAAATAGTAGGCCTGATATTCCTTGCCGGCGTGTATGAATGACGCGTAGAGCACCTTGCTGACCTCGGTCACCTGCCCGCCGCACTCTTCTGTCTCATACACGGCTTTGTATGAATCGCCTTTCTGAAGGCCGAAGAAGTCGATGGTCCAGGCGTAGATATCCGACAGTTTTATAGCCAGCAGCGGGGAGCAGCCCGCCTTCTGGGTGTCGTACCAGAGCGAACTGTTGATGGTGACCTCGTCGTAGTGCAGGCGCGAGATGGTCTCCTGCTCGTCTATATAAACCTTTGGGCCGTCTTCCAGCGCAAACACCACCACACTGCGGCGGTCACGGTCGTACACGAAGTAGGCCAGGTTGTCGTCGCCAGTGGTGTCGGGGGCGTAGTATGCGTGGTAGTGATGTCCTACGCGGATATCCTTCACGTTAAAGACCTTGCGCGAGGCCTCTATAAGCTCGTTGGCGGCGGTCTGACCCACTCCCAGCTTCTCCATCAGCACGGAGAAATAGTCGCCATCTTCCACCACGCCGTCGTCCACGGAATACAGATCCACGGGGATGCCGTGCTCGTAGGTCAGTGCCGTGGTGTCAATTTCCGCCTTGGCGCGGGAGCGCTTCTTCACCGGCTTAGCAGTGGGGTCTTCCTGTGCCGGAGTTTCTTGAGCGGGGGTGCAGGAAAACGCCGCCAGAAGCGCCGCAAACGCCCAAACGATATATCTTGATTTCATTTCCGAAGTCTTTGTCACTCACAAATTTAGAGAAAATACTAATAATAAAACACCCGGTAAAATTGATGTTTTGGCATATTATGCCTAAAATTGTACTTTGAAACGGAATTTTACCAAACCAATCACATAATATGAAAAAGTTTCAATTCGCATTTTTAGCAGCAGCGCTGCTTATGGTCCTTTCGCTTTCTTCATGTAGTAAGGACTACGGACAGATTTGTTTTCCGGTGAATACGCCTGACGCCTATGAAATGACAGCCGGCCAGACACTGGACATCGATATGTCCGTTGAGAACCTGATGGATGGACAGATAGCAGTTTCTGCAAACGCCGATAATCCGGATTACTCTGTCACTGTTTCTGAACCGGAAGCAGACAAGTTCAAAGTGTCCGTAACCGCACCTGATTTTATTAAAGAACAGACTGTTGTAAATCTTCTGGTGGAAGCCACCGATGTAGCTCACGAGTTCAGAGAGAAAATCTCCCGCCCCATAACCATTACCGTAAAGCCCGCCGCCAATCTTTCCCGCGTTGCACAGAAGGCCAACTGCCTCATCAGCGCACCCGGCAAGATTCTCTGCTTCAAGGCATTCGTTGGTAACAGCGCATCCGTTACAGATTTTGACGCTGCAAATCTTATCTGGCAGGACAAACAGGGACTCGTTACCAAAGTGGCTAAAAGCGACGACGAAATCGTGGTATGGCTTGCCGACGGTGTATGCGGCAACGCACTCGTAGGTGCCTATAAGAACAACACACTGGCCTGGACATATCACGTATGGGTAATCAACGACAACCCCGCTGTGGCTTACGAGTACACCAACGGCGACGGCGTCAAATTCTCTTTCATAGACCGCAACCTGGGCGCAATCGACGCAAGCGCGGAGGGTGATGCCAACGGTCTTTATTATTATTGGGGCAACAGGCATCCTTACGCCGGCGGCACAACTACTGTATATGACATTGCCGGCAACGCTCTTGAATACACCACAGAAGAGACCGCTACCATTTGCAGCGAGAACAGCCTTGACGACATCTATGAGTACTCA
>JAFZBQ010000027.1 GCA_017561665.1 Bacteroidales bacterium
AGTTCTGGAAAGACAACAAAAAGTAGGGATAACGACAACGAGTCAACCTACACCAGTTATAAGTTAAACCAGAGTCAACTTCTATCAAGGAAAGACCCAAGTCGGAGTCAACCTAAATCAGGAAATGACAAGGTCCTCTCAGAAGGCGGGGACCTCGTCCACCCCAAAACGACAACTACCTAATAACCAGTGATTTGATAAAACAAGATGGCCAAGGTCCAAGGGTTTTGATTAGACCTCGTCCGCTGACGGGATTGTGCTCGCTGACGCTGTGCATTCCCTCTCCGGGATTGTGCTCGGCGCTAAAGCGCCTGCGCATTCCCTCAAACGCTCGCCGCTGGGGCCCTGCAAAGATTTGGCGATGGAAGCTGCGCTGCAAAGCAGCGCGGCAATTTCTGCGTTCAGGCGCCATCTGGAAAGCTAGCTTTCCGAGTGGCGCCTATACGCAGAAAGCCGGCTTAAAGCCGGCTTCCATCGCTTAAAACTTTGCGGAGAGGGAGGGATTCGAACCCCCGGAACGTTGCCGTTCAACAGTTTTCAAGACTGCCGTAATCGACCACTCTACCACCTCTCCTGATTCCTAAAGGGACTGCAAATATAGGTAAAAAATTTATTTATCCGTCGCTTTGCTGAAGAACTTCCACTGGAACAGGAGCAGATAGATGGCCCCTACCGTGATGCAAGAGTCAGCGAAATTAAAAATCGCATCAAAGAAGCGGAAAGGCTTGCCGGCCAGAAGCGGCATCCAGTCTGGCCAGGTGGTGTCGATGATGGGGAAATAGAACATATCCACCACTTTACCGAAGAACAGCCCGGCATAACCGCCGCCGGCGGGGAACATTGTCGCCACCTGCGTAAAGGTGCTCTCGCTGAAAATCAGGCCGTAGAAGAGCGAATCGATAATATTGCCGAAGGCGCCGCACATAATGGCGGCAAGGCCGTAGAGCACGCCGTTTGGCGTGTCGGGCTTTTTCAGGAGTTTGCGGATGTAGATGATGATGGCGATACCCAGGACTATCCTGAAGAACGTCAGCAGGAACTTGCCGATGCCGCCTCCGAAATTCATTCCGAAGGCCATGCCGATATTCTCTATGAAATGGATCTTGAACCAGGATCCGAACACAGGGATGCTCTCGCCCAGCGTCATATTGGTCTTGACCAGTATCTTGATGACCTGGTCAATTACCAGCAGGACAACTACGAACAGAGTGAGGCGAGCACCCTTAGAGAGCTTCATTAACGCTTGTTTTTAGCTTCTACAGAGAGTGTTGCGTGAGGAACCAGACGGAGCCTTTCCTTGGGGATGAGCTTGCCGGTCTCGCGACAGATGCCATAGGTCTTGTTCTCTATGCGCACCAGCGCAGCCTCCAGATTCTGGATGAACTTGTACTGGCGGGCGGCCAACTGGCCAAGCTCTTCCTTCGCTGAAGAAGACACGCCGTCTTCAAGAGTCTTGAAGGACGGGGAGGTATCCTCTGTGTCGTTGCTGGAGCTGTGATCCACGGCTGCCTTGAGAGTAGCGTATTCTTCCTTGGCCTGAGCAAGCTTTTCAAGAATCATCTCCTTGAACTCCTGCAGCTCCTCGTCGCTGTAGCGTACTTTCTCTACCTTTTCTACTTTCTCTTTTATTTGTTTTTTCTCTGCCATATCTTCAGATATTTCGGATGTGTAAATATACTCAACTTTTAATTATCCAACAATTTTCTCGACCTTGATTTCTATCTCGGCATCGTCTTCCCATTCAACTTTCCTGCCACCGAAATCCTTGCCCAGCGAAACGATGAGGGCCAATGTCTGGTCCTTGAGATAATCGGCGAAAGAAGCCAGCGAATCGGCCACCTCGGGCAGATCCTCTATGGTGACGTTGATGCGGTCGGTAACGTCAAAGCCGCTGTCCTTACGCAGGTTCTGGATGCGGTTTACCAGCTCGCGGGCCACGCCCTCGCGGCGCAGCTCATCGGTAATGGTGACATCCAGGGCGACGGTCAGCTGACCTTCGGAGGCGACCAGCCATCCTTCCATATCTTCGGAAGAAATGGTATAATCTTCTGTCGAGAGAGCCACATCTCCGGAAGGCAGAGCCAGGGTATACTCCCCTGCCCTTTCAATTGCGGCGATGGTGGGCTGGTCCATAGAGCCGAAGAATGCGGCAATCTCTTTCATCTGCTTGCCGTACTTCTTGCCCAGAGTCTTGAAGTTGGGTTTTATCTTCTTGGTAATCAAGCCAGTAGTGTCGGTAATATATTCTACCTCCTTGACGTTGACCTCGCCCAGGACCAGGCTCTCGACCTTCTCGAACTGCTCGCGCAGATGAGGGTTGATGACCGGAATCACAAGCTTTGCCAGCGGCTGGCGGACCTTGATGTTGACCTTGCGGCGGAGTGCCAGCACCATGGACGAACTCTGCTGCGCCAGGCGCATGCGCTCTTCCAGATCGGCGTCTATCAGGCTCTCGTCGGCCTTGGGCATCAGGGTGTAATGAACACTCTCTGCAGAAGGGTCGAGATCGCGCCACAGGCGGTCGCTGTAGAACGGCATAATGGGCGCCGAGAGCTGTGCCACCACCTTGAGAGCGGTGTGCAGCGTCTGGTAAGCAGCCAGTTTGTCGTCGTTCATGCTGCCACCCCAGAAACGCTTGCGGTTGAGGCGCACGTACCAGTTGCTCAGGTTGTCGCAGACGAAGTTCTGAATCAGACGGCCGGCGGTGGTGATGTCGAAATCTTCATAGGCCGCGGTGACATCCTTGATCAAAGTATTGAGCAGGGATACCAGCCAGCGGTCTATCTCGCGCAGCGCGCTTGCGGGCGCCTTCGGAGCCTTGGGGTCAAACTTGTCGACATTGGCATAGAGCGCGAAGAAAGAATATGTATTGAACAATGTTCCAAAGAATTTGCGGCGAACCTCGTCCACGCCGCTGAAGTCGAAGCGGAGGTTGTCCCAGGGCTGGGCGTTGGTGAGCATATACCAGCGGAGGGCGTCGGCGCCGTATTCGTCCAGAGCCTTGAAAGGATCCACGGCATTGCCAAGGCGCTTGCTCATCTTGTTGCCGTTCTTGTCCAGCACCAGACCGTTTGAAATAACGGTATGGAAAGCGGGGGTGCCGCTGACCATGGTGTGGATGGCGTGCAGCGTGTAGAACCAGCCGCGGGTCTGATCCACGCCCTCGGCGATAAAGTCGGCCGACTGCGTGAACTGCGGCTTATCGATATTCTTGAGGCCCTCCTGCGCGTACGGCATCGAGCCGGAGTCGAACCAGACGTCAATCAGGTCGGTCTCGCGGGTCATCTTGCGGCCGTCGTCGCTCACCAGATAGATATCGTCCACATACGGGCGGTGGAGGTCTATCTTATCGTAATTCTCCTTGGAATAATCGCCCGGGACAAAGCCCTTGTCACGCAGCGGGTTGCTGGCCATCACGCCGGCGGCGACAGCCTTGTCTATTTCGGCGTAAAGCTCGGCGACGCTGCCGATGCACTTCTCGACCTTGCCGTCTTCAGTGCGCCATACGGGCAGCGGAGTGCCCCAGTAGCGGCTGCGGCTCAGGTTCCAGTCCTGGATGCCCTCCAGCCACTTACCGAAACGGCCGGTGCCGGTGGATTCGGGTTTCCAGCGGATGGTCTTGTTAATCTCTACCATCTTGTCCTGTACGGCGGTGGTGCGGATGAACCAGCTATCCAGCGGATAGTAAAGAACCGGTTTGTCGGTGCGCCAGCAGTGGGGATAGCTGTGGACGTGCTTCTCTATCTTGAAGGCCTTGCCCTGCTGCTTGAGATCCACACAGAGGTCGATATCCAGCGTGGCATCGTCGGGGCCAAGTGTTGCGTCGTACGCATTCTTCACATACCTGCCTGCATATACGCCGTAGAGCTCTTTATTGACGAACTTTTCTACGAATTCGGCGTCGAGATCTTCCAGACGGAAGAACTTGCCGGTACGGTCGACCATCGGCATACGATTGCCCATCGAATCCACCATCTGCATCGGCGGCACACCGGCAGTCTTGGCCACCTTGTCATCGTCGGCACCGAAGGTCGGCGCGATATGCACGATGCCTGTACCATCCTCCACGGTGACATAGTCGCCGGGGATTACTCGGAAGGCACCTTCGCCGGGATTGACCCAGGGGAAGAGCTGCACATAATCGATACCCGTGAGCTCGCGGCCCTTGAACTCACCGTCCAGGATGCGGAAGGGGTTCTTGTCGTTGAAATGTGCCGGCACAAGAGCCTTTGCCAGGACATATACGGCGGGCTCCTTGGTGTAGGGATTAACGCTCTCTACACGCACGTAGTCGATATTCGGGCCGACGCAAAGCGCGGTGTTGGAAGGGAGTGTCCAGGGAGTAGTGGTCCAGGCAAGGAAGTAAACGGGCAGCTGAGTGCCTGCAAAAAGCTTTTCCGAAGCGGCGTTGCGAACCACCTCAAACTGGGCGGTCACGGTGGTATCCTTCACGTCGCGGTAGCAGCCGGGCTGGTTCAGCTCGTGTGTTGACAGACCGGTTCCGGCAGCGGGCGAATAAGGCTGAATGGAGTATCCCTTGTAGAGATAACCCTTCTTGTAGATATCCTTGAGCAGATACCACAGAGTCTCGATATAGGCGTTGTCGTAGGTGATGTACGGATTGTCCATATCCACCCAGTAGCCGATGCGCTCGGTGAGATTGACCCACTCCGCGGTGTATTTCATGACCTCCTTGCGGCAGGCCTTGTTATAATCGTCTACAGAAATCTTTTTCCCGATATCCTCCTTGGTGATGCCCAGCATCTTCTCCACGCCTAACTCGACGGGCAGGCCGTGGGTATCCCAACCAGCCTTGCGGTCTACCAGATAGCCGGTCTGGGTCTTGTAGCGGCACACTGCATCCTTGATGGAACGGGCCATTACGTGGTGGATGCCCGGCATACCGTTGGCAGACGGCGGTCCCTCGAAGAATATGAACTTGGGAGCGCCCTCGCGCAACCCCAGAACCTTACGGAACGCATCCTCTTTCTGCCAGCTGTCGAGCACCGAATTATTGACCTCAACCAGATCGATGTTTTTATACTCGGGAAAACTCATATCTTTGTAATTAATTAAGCGGCAAAGATAACATTTTATTTGTAATGGGAACAATCGACATAGTGATACTGGCCTGCTTTCTGCCGGCAATCTTCATAGGCCTTAAAAACGGCCTGATAAGGCAACTGGTAGGCCTGGCGGTGGTCATTCTCGGGATATGGCTGGCGGTGCGCTTCTCCGACGCGGTAAGCGCCTGGCTCATTACTGCAAAAATCACTACGGAGCCCTTCTGGGCCAAAGCCCTTTCTTTCGTGCTTATATTCGTGGCAGTGGCGCTGGTGTTGAATCTGATTGGCAAACTGCTGGAAAAGGTGCTGGACATCGCCATGCTCGGGTGGCTGAACCGGCTGCTGGGGATGGTCGTGGCCATCGCCACCGGCGCCCTGGTCATCGGCACGCTTGTCTACCTTGTCAACTCCGCAAACTCTCTTTTGGGCTTTATCCCGCAAGAGCAGATAGATCAGTCAAAATTCTTCAAACCCCTTCTGGAGCTCGTCCAGACGGTTTTTCCATATTTGAAGCAACTTTTTTAAAAAAACTTTTTCTGTTTTCGGCTCTCAATTCCAAAAGTTTTGAGAAAATGTCTCGTTTTTAGCCGTCGTCATGCTACATATTTGCAGTCGACGAAGGGACGGCTTTGTGAAGATGGAAAAGGAGGGCCCGCCCGGAGTGCCGCATTCTCCACTGCGGAGTGATTGGCACTGTAGTGGGTAAAGAGCCACCTTTATGATTACACCGCCGGCGCACACGGCACGGGCCTCTCCTTTTAATAGACTTCGTCGCCTAAACGAGTTATTGTCATGAAAAAGTTCAAGCCTGTCAAACAACACGACCGAACCGACTGTGCGGTGGCCTGCATCGCCGCCATTGCCCGTTATTACGGACTGGCGCTGCCGCTGGCCACCATACGGCAGGCTTGCGGCGCCTCAGTAGAAGGCACTACTATCAAAGGTATTATGGATGCCTGCCAGGCGGTGAACCTGGATGCCCGGCCGCTGAAATCGGCCGCCAGGGACATCGGCGCCATTGATGCCCAAAACCTGCCGGTAATCCTGCACGTGACCAACGCCGACGGCGACCCCCACTTTATAGTATTGTGCGGCATCGACTCCTCCGGCGCCACGGTTATGGACCCCGCCGAGGGCAAAAACAGCCATATCGGCCTGGACGAGCTTTCCAAAATGTGGAGCGGCTATCTGATAATGATTGCCCCGGGTGCCGACTTCCACCCCGGCGACGAGACGCAGCCCGTTTCCAGACGCCTGGGCCGCATCTTTTCCATGTTCAGCAAAGAGATTATTATCAGCGTGATACTCTCCATCCTCTATATACTGGCTGGAATCAGTTTCTCTCTTTTCTTACAATTCTTCATCGACAAGGTCATCCCATCGGGCGACAGTATGCGGATTATCTGGCCCGCGCTGGCGATGACCATTCTTTCTGTTCTTGCTTTATTAATTGGTAATCTGAGGACCAATACCCTGCTATCCGCAGCCACAGGCGTAGATCTGCGTCTAATCAACACCTACACTGCGCATCTTTTCCGATTGCCTGTGGCTTTCTTCAACTTGCGTGGCGCCGGGGAGATCAACTCCCGAATCGGCGATGCATATACAATCAGGAGGTTTGTCACGGAGGGGGTTCCTTCTATCGTTATCAGCATTGTTACCCTGGTGACGGCCTTCATTCTGATGTTCACTTTCCACTGGAAGCTGGCGCTGCTGACCTTCGCGTTCGTGCCGGTCTACACGCTGGTGTTCTGCCTTGCGTCCAAGGCGGCGGCCAAATACAACCGGGAGATTGTAAACGGCACCACCGCCTTCGAACGCAAGTGTGTAGAGGGCATCGCAGCCGTCAAGAGCATCAAATATGCCTGTCTGGAGGGCGATGCAGCCCGAAATATCGGCGCCGGTTATTCATCCCTCTGCGAAAAGATGTACAAGGGAGGACGCGCTTCCAATCTCTTTTCGCTTTCTGCCGAGACGCTCTCCAAACTGATGACGGTGATGCTGCTGTCCGTGGGATCGCTGGCCATCATGGGGGACGAACTTAGCGTGGGCACCCTGATGGGCTTCTATGCCATCGCCTCTTTCTTTGCGGCGCCGCTGGCCCAGATAGTGGGCGCCAGCACCCTGATAAACCAGACCAGGATAGCTTCCCAGCGCCTCTTCGAAGTGATGGACATTCCCGAGGAAGAGACAGCCGGAGAAGCCCCTCCCGAAGGGCAGCACGACCTGGTTTTCGACGACATAACCTTCTCCTACCCCGGCGCCGCCAATCTGCTGGAGCACTTCAGCGCCAGGATTGAAGCGGGAAAGATAACGGTTATAAAAGGCCGCAGCGGCTGTGGGAAAAGTTCGCTGGCTGCGTTGGCGATGCGGCTCTGGCAGCCTTCGCAAGGGCTCATCACCCTGGGCGGCATCGACATATCGTTGTTCGATCTGACGCAGTGGCGGCGGAAGATAACCATAGTGCCTCAGGACGTGCGGCTGCAGGACGAAACCATCCTCTACAATATCACCGGAGAGCGGCGCGGATACGACCTGGAGAAGGTCGCCCGGCTGCTGGTGGAGGTAGGACTGGACGGTCTGATAAGGGAACTGCCGCGAGGCGTGATGACGCTTGTGGGCGAAGCGGGATGCCGGCTATCCGGCGGACAGAAACAGAAAATCGCCATCGCCTCCGCCCTTTACCGCAACCCCGGCATACTGATACTGGACGAGGCCACCAACTCGCTGGATGCAGCCTCCCAGAACCTGATACTGGAAGTTGTCAAAAGAATGAATAAAGAACAGGGAACAACCGTGGTGATGATCACGCACAAAGCCGACGAGATACCTGTTGCTGACACTATAATTGAAATGTGAATGCGCAATCACAACCGGCGAAGCCTGCACGCCGGAATCACTGCAGGCAACAACTAAAAAAATACTACTATGGAAGAAAAAAGATTTTGTGACACCGCTCTGGAGGGACTCAATTCTTCCGAGCTGTACATCTGCGGAGGTGTAGCTGCCGAATTCGATCTGGGAGGCATCATTGCCATCATCCGCAAGGTGATTGATTTTCTGGACGATTACATTCCCCAGTTGTTGAAAGGTTTCAAGGACGGCTTCGGCCTTTTGAAGTAGGGAGGGGCAGCCATGAAACTTGAAAGACTGGAAACAATCTCCATCGCCGAATGCTGCGTAGTCAGCGGCGGCGCAGACAAGAACGCGCAGAATGCGCTCTACTACATCGGCTATGCCATTGGATTCATTATCAGATGCATAGCCCGTCTTTTCGGCAATACTGAGCCGCAGGCAGAAGGTGCCTTGTAAAAATGAGGGAATGGGAGCGGTGAGACGGACGGCGGCGACATTGTTAGTGTGTGTAACGGCTCTGTTTCGTGCGTGGGGCCAACCTCCTGCATGGAGCCTGGACAGTTGTGTGGAATACGCGTTACAGCACAACTGTGCCATTCTCCTGCAGGATGTCGAGGTCAAAAAAAGCCGTGCCAACCTTGTCCAGTCGGAACTTGCACTGCTCCCGACCCTTAATCTTTATCTGAATCAGTACTACAATTGGGGACGAAGCGTCGATATGCAGGAGCTTGTAATTGTAAGGAACAGACTTACGCTCCAAACAAGCGGCTCAGTCGGCGCCTCGTTCTTGATTTTTGACGGATTCGCGGGCATAAACACCATAGAGATGCGCCGCCATCTTGTGCGGGCTGCCGACGGCAACCTGCGGCAGACGGCGCTGGAGGTGAAGGCCGATATCGCCCGTGCATATCTGGCCAATGTTCTTGCAAAACTGTCCCGGCGGCAGCTGGAACAGAGCCTCGAAAATGTACAGGAGCAAGCCTCCCGGGCAGCGGCGCAACGCCATCTGGGGGCTGCAGGCAAGAGCGACTGCCTGGAACTGGAGGCCAAGGCGGCCGACATCCTATCCAGAATTGTTTCTGCACGCAGCGAAGAGTCCGCACAGATGGAGCAGCTGCGCACCCTGCTGGGAGGCGATGTGCGCTTCGAAACCGACACTTGTGTCACCGCCTGCGGCATTACAGACCCATATCCCGAATGGGCGTTTCAAGCCCTCACCCCGCCCGGCGTACTGGCGGCGGAAAGCGAACTGGCGGCAGCCAGAAGCGCCTTGCGGGCCGCCCGTGGAGCACTCCTCCCCACCATTACGGTCAATGCCGCCTACGGCACCTACTACAGCGACGCCGGCGGCGACAGTTTCAAAGCCCAGATCGACGGCAACCGAAACCCGTCGGTGTCACTGAGCATGGTCCTGCCGCTCTTTAACGGGGGCAAGGTGGCAAATGCGATTTCCTTGACCAGAAATGATTTAGAAGCCGCGGAAATCAAGCTGCGAGGGGCACGGCAGGATGCGGCAATTTATCAGAACCAGCTTTTTGGACAGTGCGAGACGCTTCTGTCACAGACCCGGGCCGCACAAGCCAGGCTTGACCTGCTACGGGAGCGGATGCAAATCGCATCGGAAGAATATGCTCTGGGAGCGATATCCACCTCGGAGTGGATAGATGCTTCAGAAGAATTGCTCCAGGGCGGGTGCGAATATGCCCAGACGCTTTGCAAATATCTGTTTCAATTGAAGATAATGGAGTTTTACATAGATGAATGCAGGTAAAAGAAGAGGCCTTTGGTGGTCTTTCGCCGCACTTGGTGTGGCTGTCCTGGCCATTCTGGCCGGACGGCGCGGAAG
>JAFZBQ010000028.1 GCA_017561665.1 Bacteroidales bacterium
CAAAGATTATGTTATTTACAACTTTCGGGTTAACTTTGCATTCGCTTTGACGAAAAACAAAAGAATTACAAATCATACTATGGCAAAACTCTTCACATCTTCCATCGGCAAAAAGCTCATCATGAGCGTCACCGGTCTGTTTATGATTCTCTTCGTGACCCTGCATATGGTGCTCAACTTCACCAGTGTGTTCAGCGCGGACACTTTCCAGGCCGTGTGCGACTTTATGGCACTTCCCATAGTGACCATTATGGTTCCGATTCTTGCCGCCGGCTTCATTTTCCACATCATCTATGCCATTATACTTGAGATAGGCAACCTCAAGGCACGCGGCGGTATCAAGAGATATGAAGTTTCCAACAAGGCTGCCACCGATTCCTGGGCTGCCAAGAACATGATATGGCTGGGCATCATCGTGCTCTGCGGCCTCACCCTGCACCTGACCCACTTCTGGGCCGATATGCAGCTGGCAGACCTCACCGGCGGCGAAGCTGCCGACCCCAACATGCTGCTGGGACAGACCTTCGGTTCCTGGTGCATAACCATTATCTATCTGGTATGGTTCTTCGCCCTCTGGATGCACCTCACCCACGGTTTCTGGAGCGCATTCCAGACCATCGGCTGGAGCGGGCAAAAATGGCTCAAGCGCACCAAAGTCATCGGCATCATCTACGCCACCCTGCTTATGGGAGGTTTTGCAGTAACCGCAATCGTAGCCTGCCTCAAAGCGCATGGCATTATGTAAGGAGAAAGTCCTCGATTATAGAATCGCAGATAAAGAATTTGTCACGGGGGATACGGTATGTATCTCCCGTGTCTTGTAATATGCCGGGCTCTTTGATGAGATCCTTGTCCACGCCGCGGGCGGTGCGCAGGCCCAGCATTATCCTCTCGTTGTAGACATCTTCGATGGTGAGGCGCTCGCCCCCGCCGTAGGGCAGATGGCCGGCCTCCAGCGCGGAGCAATATTCCTCTACCGACGGCGGATTCCACTCTCTGCGGTCGCAGCCGTTGAACGAATGCGCCGCCGGACCCAGGCCAAGATATGCCTCCCGCGTCCAGTAGGCGCTGTTGTGGCGGCTGTAGCAACCGGGAAGACAGAAGTTGGATATCTCATATTGCCGATAGCCCGCCGCCTCCAGAGTGTCCTGCAGCATTGAGTATTGACGGGCGCAGGTTTCATCGTCGGGCTCTGTGTATTCGCCGCGGGCGGCCTTCTCCGCCAGAATACTTTCGGGATCGATACTCATCTGGTAGGCCGATATGTGCTCCGGCTTCAGCGCCGCCGCCTGCCGCAAGGTTGCCAGCCACTCTTCGTCCGTCAGTCCGGCAAAGCCGAAAATCAGGTCAATGGAGATATTGTCGAAACCGGCGGCCCGCAACTTTTCCAAGGCTTTCAAAGCCGTGGCGGCATCGTGACGGCGGTTCATCCACTTCAGATGCCTGTCGACAAATGACTGCACCCCCATACTGATGCGGTTTACGCCGGCCGCCTTGAACGCCGGCAGCAGGTCTGCGCGGGTGGCGATATCCTCCGGATTGACCTCGACGGTGAATTCTTCCACCTCGGACAGGTCAAAAACCGAGCGGAGGTCGGCGCAAATCTTTTCAAATGTTGACGCCGGCAGCAGCGATGGTGTTCCGCCGCCGAAGTACAGGGTTTTTATCGGGCCGCAGCCCTCCAGATACCCGCGCCGCAAATCCATCTCACGCCGCAGCGCGTCGGCATAGCGGGCAAACGGGGCGCCGCCGGGACAGGCCTCGGAATAGAATCCGCAATAAGTGCAGAAGGATGCACAGAAAGGGATATGTAGATATATCCCCGCCAAAACTACCTCAGGATAAGGTCGGCGCTTCCCAGCTTGCCGTCGGCGCCGTAGACATCCACTGAGTAGGTGCCCTTGGTGTAGCTGGCGCTGCCGTTAAAGTAGATGCTCATATCTACCTCGCTGCCCTGATAGTCCACCTCGCGGGACGCGCTGCAGATCATCTCCTCGCCGCCGCTCTTGAACACACGCTGGTCGGCCGATGTCATAACGATGCCGTCGGGCCCCTTGACGCGGATGTAGATGCGCCTGTAACCCGTCTTGGCCAGGGCGTTCTCTACCAGGCAGAGGTCGGTGCGGAGCTTGACCACGCGGCTGCTTCGGTCGGTGACGTCACCGCTGCCGTTGATGCCCACCAGGGTGATGCCGCGGGCCTTGAGCACGCTGCCCTTGGTAACCTGCTTCTCCAGGTTGTCTGTGGTGGTGCGTAGCTCGTCATACTTCTTGCGGCTGGCGTCGGCCTCTTTCTTGGCGTCGGATGCCTGCTGGCGCAAGGTGGTATTCAGGTTGTTCAGGGAGTCGATCTGAACGATGTAGTGCTTCATTATGGAACGCATCGTACCCAGCTCGTTCTCGTATTTGCGGATCTGGGCGCGGTTTGTAGCCTCGGTCTTTTTCAGACGCTCTATCATCTGGTCCACCTTTTCGCGTTCCACCGCCAGCGAGTCGGTGAGCAGGGTGCTGTGCGAATACAGGGAATCGTAGTCGGTACGGAGGGCCATCATCTGCTCCGTGAGGTCGGCCTTCTCTACCTTGAGCTGCTTGACAATCTTGCTGTTATTGACCCAGATTATGCCCAGCGCTATGAGAAGTATGCCGGCCAGCATACCCAAGGCAACTATGATTTTGCGAAGTTTTTCCGCGGTTTCCATATCCAAATGATGCTATATTTGATACAAATTTAGTTAATTTTGTGAATGTACAACTCTTAAGCCACACGATTATGAAGTACCTTATCCGTTCGTTAAAGTATCTTATATACTTCGTAGTTATCTTCTTCCTGTGCCTGGCGCTGGTGGTTCTTTTCTCCCGTCAGCACCCGACATCTCTCTCGGAACTCTTCAAGGAAGGCTCTCTGCTGCCCATCTGCCTGATATTCGTGGGCTTCGCCCTGCTCTATCCGGCCGTAGGCTACCGCAAGGCAAAACTTGTGCTGGATGGCGACTGGAAAGACTACCGCAATGCAGTGATGACGACCATGGAGGGCGCCGGCTACGTTCTCAAGAGCGAGGATGAAAAGACAATGGTGTTCCGCCACAGCCGGCCGCTGGTGCGCTTTACCCGTATGTGGGAGGACGCCGTGACCTTTCAGTTGCAGGACGATCCTACCCTGGTGAAGGTGGACGGCCCCAGCCGTGATACCCTGCGACTGGTGAGCAGCATCTACTACAACTATCGTATGGAACATCCCCAAAGTGAGGAATAGTCATGAAAGTCGTAAGAGAATACGCCGAGGCTATGGCGGCGCGCATAGACCAGTCGCTGCTTGAGGCGGAGGGCATCTTAAGCGATGTGCTCAACGAGAACCTGCTGTATGCCAGCATCTTTCCCGGCAGCAACTACGATATCCAACTGGTCGTGGCCGACGAAGACTACGACCGCGCCCTCAGCATCCTGAACGCCACTATTGTAGAAGAAGAAACTCCTGAGTCAGAATAGTACGAAACCTGCCCACCGCTAATGCTACGAAATAGCTCCGCTCCGGGCCAGGGAGAACATAGAACCCCTGTTCCCTACGCGAAGCTATTTCTACGCTGAAACGCGGCGGGCAGATGGTAGCCGAAGTTTGAATGGCGGTGCCGAGCGGCGTTAGCTAGGTCGCGGGAGCGAGCGCATTCCGGGCGCGAGCGAAGCGGGCGAAGCGACAGCGAGGCACAACATTCAAGCAAAGGCATCTGCTCGGCCGCTAAGAACCACTACCGGAGAGCTCTTGGAGGATGCTGTCGGCGGCGGAGAGCTGGGCGTAGAAATCCGCCCCGTAGGCCGCTATGATGGGTTCCTTGAGGAACTGATATACCTTGATTCCCTCTTTCTTCCCCTTCTCGAACGCGCCGCTGCACAAATTCCAGCGGTGCAGGTTCAGTGCTTTTGAACCGTCGGAGAAGGTCACCTCCCGAATCGGATACAACCGGCAGGAAATGGGTTTCACGAAAGCACATTTGCCGTTGATATGCGTGCGTTCCACTGCGCACAGGCAGTTGCCGTCTTCAAAGAATGTAAAGGCGCAGGGGCAGTCGTTGGTCTCGCACACAGTTTCGTTGCCGGTGGCCTTGCGATCCTCAGGAGAAATATCCATCAGCGGCGTCACCATATCGCCGTCGCGGTCAATCTCGAAAAAGCCCTTCTTTTCCACTGCGGCACGTCCGGCGGCGGTCAGCAGCGGACTGAAGTCCGGCCACGCCTTCTCCAGCTGCTCTGCCTCATCCTCTGCCAGCGGCGCTCCGCTCTCCCCTATCACACAGCACGCCCCCTTGCACTCTTCGTAATTGCACGAAAAGTACTCGGTAAGAATCTCATCCGATACCAGTATGTCGTTTATGGATATCATTTCAAGCGGAAAGCCAGATAGGTGATGGGCAACCCTTCGGCGAGGAACTTCTGCTCGTAATATGTCTTTACGTTGAGGATGTCGTCTTCAGTGACGCGGCCGGAACCGTAGATGTCGTTGTTGGCCTCGATTATCTCCAGATTCTGCTCTTTGGCCACCTCCAGGGTATACTCGTGAAGCAGCTGGCTGTCGGTCTTGAGGTTGACGATGCCGCCCGGCTTCAGGAAGGCGCGGTAGCGGTCCAGGAATACCGGCGATGTCAGACGGCGGTTGGGGCTCTTGGGCTGCGGGTCAGCGAAGGTTATCCAGATTTCAGAGACCTCGCCCGGAGCGAATATGGACTTGATAAAATCTATTCTGGTACGCAGAAAAGCGACGTTGGGCAGGGCGTTCTCGGTGGCAAACTTGGCCCCTTTCCACAGCCGGGCACCCTTGATGTCCACGCCGATGTAATTCACCTGAGGGTTGCGCTGCGAAAGCGCTATCGTATACTCTCCCTTGCCGCAGCCCAGCTCCAGCACAATCGGATTGTCGTTATGGAACACCTCGCTGTTCCAGTGCCCCTTGAGCGGATGTTCACCGGATAGCATAACCTCGGTGGAGGGCTGGATCAGACACTTGAAGGTCTCGTTCTGGGCAAACTTGAAGAGTTTGTTCTTGCTCATTTCCGGTAACCTTTATATGAAAAACCGATGGCTTTGATCCGTTCCAGGTCGGTGGCGTCCTTGCAGGAAATGATGACGCGCCAGCGGCCGGGCAGCGAGTCGCATTCGATGCCGCGACGCCAGCCCCACTGGTTGTCCAGGTTGCTGCCGCGCTTCTTGAAAAGGACGTTGGCATCCGCGCCCAGCGAAGCCTGCTGCCGCACGTTGGTCACCACGGGAAACGATACCGACTCGGTAAAAGTGGCGAAATTGGGCGTGATGACGTCAAAGGTCAGATCGACCTTCTCCTTAACCCAGTAGCGATCGTCGAGCCTGCACACCACGGAAGTGTTATATATCATCCCCGAATCCATCGGAAAGTCGAAGCTGTAGCCTGCACGCAACTCTTCCGGCGTCACCTCCTGCCTGAGCGAAAACTCCTCGAAGGGATTGTCACAAGCAGCGGCCGCCAGGCACAGTGCCAGCGCACAGAACAGATATTTAATTCTTCTTGTCATTGTTGCGGGGCTTGCGGTTGTCCCGGTTATCCTTGTTCTCGCGGTTGCCACCGTTGTTGCCGTTATTGCCGTTACCACGCTGGCGCTGGTCGTCACCGCCGCGGCGGCGGTCACGGTTGCGGTTGCGGTTCCGCTTGCGTCCCGATGAATCGAAGCGGGAGATGCTGTCGTCGCCCACCGCGGTCACGAATTCGGGGGTATCGTCTCCACCCTTGGACTTCTCTATCACGGGGTCGCCCTTCTTGCCGTGGCGGTTGAGCTCGCGGATCTGCATCACCTGATCGGCAGAGAGCGGGAACATATTGGTCATGTTGCTCTTGTCAAAAGAGAACCACATGGTACCCATCAACACGTCCGTCTTGACCAGATATGCCAGGCCGTCGCTGAAATCGAGCGGCTCCCGGGCATCGGGCAGGCTCTTGCGGGCATCCAGATAGGTAGAGGCCTCGTAGTTGATGCAGCATTTGAGTTTGCTGCACTGACCGGCGAGTTTCTGTGGATTGAGCGCGAGGTCCTGGGCACGCGCCGCGGCGGTGGTGATGGATTTGAAATCGGCCATAAAGCGGGAGCAGCACAGCGGACGGCCGCATACGCCGATGCCGCCGATAAGACCCGCCTCCTGGCGCGCGCCGATCTGCTTCATCTCTATGCGGATGTGGAACTCCTCGGCAAAGTCCTTGATCAGCTGGCGGAAATCCACACGTTCGTCGGCGATGTAGTAGAATATCGCCTTGGTGCCGTCGCCCTGGAACTCCACGTCACCGATTTTCATGTCCAGGCCCAGGCCTGCAGCTATCTGACGGGCGCGGATCATAGTGCTCTGCTCGCGGGCAATCGCCTCCTGCCAACGCTCTATGTCAAGCGCCTTGGCCTTGCGGTAAATCTTCTTGAACTGATATGTCTCCGGATTGATTTTGCGGCGAACCATCTGGCGCAGTACAACCGCCCCGCAGAGAGTCACAATGCCCAAATCGTGGCCGTTTGTGGCCTCTACTATAACCAGGTCTCCCTCCTTGAGTTTCTGCCCGGAATCGTTGCGGAAAATGACTTTGCGGGTATTCTTGAACCGCACCTCGTAGAGGTCGGAATATTTTTCTTCGTCGATGCCCTCCAGCCAGTTGTAGTCGGCCAGTTTGCAGCAGGCGGGGTCGTATGCGACCTGAAGCACTCCGGAATTGTCGCGCTCTACCACGCAGCCGCGTGAGCAATCGTGTCTTTTATCGTCGTAGTCCATACTAAACGTATAAGTAAAAACGGTTTGCCAGATCGGCGAAGATGAGCTTGGCCGACACGTTGGCGTCTATCAGGCGCAGTGCGGCATCCAGCGCCGCCGCAGCCTTGTCGTAAAACGATTCCTTGATGCGGGGAATCAGCCGCCCTATGGAGTCGGTCTCCTGAGCGCTTGCAAAGGCGATATTGTCCAGGCCTTTGGCGCACATGAACATCTTTCTGATGAAACCCTCTGCCGTGACGCACCACTGTTTCTGGCGGTCTTTGCCCAGGCTGGCCAGCGACTCCGCCGTTTCCAGCACACCAGAAAGCGACCGGTCCAGGGAAGAATCGAGCAGCGCTATGACCATATCTTCCAGCTGACCGCCGCCCTCGGCGTTTGCCACAGCCGCAAATGCCCTGCCGACACTGCCGGCGGCGACCGTCGCAAAGGTCATCGCATCCTCTTTTGAAAGGCCTGACTTCTGCTCCAGGATGGCGGCCATTTCACCGCGCTCCACCGGCTGCAGACGGATTATCTGGCAGCGGGAAAGCACCGTGGTGAGCATCTTCTCCATCTTGTGGGTAACCAGGATGAAAAGAGTCCCTGCCGGCGGCTCTTCCAGCAGTTTGAGCAACTTGTTAGCCGCCTCGGTGGTCATCTTTTCCGGCTCCCAGATTACCTGGATCTTGTACTGAGACTCGTAAGGCTGCAGCGACAGGGTATTTGCTATCTCCTTGGCTTCGTTGACGGTGATTGCGCCGGCCTTGTTCTCTATGCCGATGGCGGAATAAAGATCGTGGCTGTCAAAATAGGGATTCTCCTGCACCAGCGCTGTCCAGTCGCGCAGGAAATAGCTGCTGATGGGCGCCTTTTTCTCCGAATCGGAGAGTTTGGGCGATGCACTGATGGGGAACGAAAAGTGCAGGTCGGGATAGGTCAGGTGGGCGTGACGACGGCACGAAGAGCACTCTCCGCAACTGTCGCCACCCGAAGGATGTTCGCAGTTGAGATATTGCGACAGGGCTATGGCGAATGCCAGCGCACCCATACCCTCCTGTTCCACGAACAGAATGGCGTGACCCAGACGGTTCTCATCTACCATCCTGGCCAGCCGCCCCTTGAGGGCGTCGTTGCCGTATATCTCACTGAAGCGCATAATAGTTATCTTCCGAATCTACAAAGATACTATCATTTCGCATCTTTTGCAATCGAAAGAGAGTTTGAGACGGTGGCCTCCGTTGAGCAGATATATGGGTTCTTTGACCTTCTGGGAGGGGTGAAGCTTGGGGCACAGGCCCAGCTCATACTTGATGCAGTAGCGGCTGCGCATCAGCTCCGCATCGGGCACCGGCTTCAACTCGTAGGCATCGTCTATCTTCTCGAATCCCAAATCATTCAGCACCTCGCGTGCAAGATGGTTCGCACAGTTGAAGCGATAGTCGGCAACCTCACCGACAGGGACGTTTGCCGGCGCGTCAAGATGCCCGATCAAGTCGGGCATGACGGGCTCTTCCGCACCGTCATTGCCGGGAAAAGCCCCACCGTCATTGCCGGGGAAAGTGCCACCGTCATTGCCGGCCTGACCGGCAATCTTCTGGGTGCAATACCCTTCTCCACACATTTCAACACGCTGCTTCTCGAGCTCTTCTGCGAGCTCGCGGCGGAGGGCATTGAGTTCTGAGGCAGGATAGAATTTCACCGGCGACTGTTCCACGGCAGTGCACTTGAAATCGAAATGCCCGGTGCGCTTGCCCATATTGCGCCTAATATTTTCAACGGCCGCGTCCTGCTTCTCCGCTACCGGGGCTTCGGCTGGCAACAGCACGCCAGCCTTGAATCCGTCGGCGTCGGTGGCGGTCACGCCCTTTGGGCCGAACACGACCTCAACGTCGATCTTGCGGCGCGGCATATTAGTCTCCAGTTCCTTCTCGAACTTGATATTGTAGTTGCGGTAGACGTAGTCGCCCGGAACTATTCCCGTAACGTCCTTGACAGTTACCATATCTCCCTTGACTACATCTGCCCTCATTCCGGTCAACCCGCTCTCGCCCACGAACACCAGCCCATCGCCGTTTGCAAGCGGCCTGGTGAGGGCCATTACTATCTGGCCGCCTCGTTCGATGGATTTGACAGTTCCCACGTATTCCCCTATCGATTTCGTGCTCTCCAGCGAATTCCAGCGGGAGCGTTTGCCGTCTATGAAGAACTTGGTGTAGCCGCGGTTGAAGGTGGCCGACGGATTTGGTGTGAAGCCACCCTCCAGCGTCCCGGACGATGCAGGGGCGTATTCCGGCCGACGGGCACAGATTTCGTCTATCTTCCCGCGATAGTACCGGCAAAGGTTCTTGACATACGAAAAGTTCTTGAGCCGACCCTCTATCTTGAAAGAACAGATGCCGGCGTCGGCCAGCTCCTCCAGCCTCCCGTCAAGACAATAGTCTTTTGGCGATAGGATGCTTGCGTCGCGGCGAAGCACATTGCCATCGCCGTCCACCACGTCGTAGAGGCTGCGGCAGGCCTGGATGCAGGCGCCGCGGTTGGCACTGCGTCCGGTCAGGTATTGCGACAGATAGCAGTTGCCGCTATAGCTGACGCAGATGGCGCCGTGTACGAAAAACTCCAATTCACAGCCGACGGCGGCGCGGATGGCACGTATCTCTTCCAGCGACATCTGCCGCTCCAGAATCAGCCGTTTGAAGCCCAGCGACTCCAACATCCTTGCCTGCTCTCCCGTGCGGATGGCACATTGGGTGGAGGCATGCAGCTCGATGGGCGGTAAATCCATACGGGTGATGCCGAGGTCCTGGACAATCAAGGCGTCCACCCCGGCATCGTACAAGTCCCATATCATCTTGCGGGCCTCTTCCAGCTCGCTGTCGTAGATGATGGTGTTTACGGTGGCATAGATTCTGGCGGAGAACTTATGGGCATACGCCGTCAGGGCCGCTATATCCTCTACAGGATTGCCGGCAGCGACGCGCGCTCCGAACGAGGGGCCTGCGATATATACGGCATCGGCACCGCAGTCAATGGCCGCGATGCCGATGTCCTTGTTCTTCGCCGGAGCGAGTATCTCAAGCTTTATTGGTTGCATTTAAGCTCTTCCTCTACTTTATATTTGGCAACGGGGCCAAACTTGGGATCGTTGAGGATCTGCTTGTAGTAAGCGCAAGCTTTTGCGCGGTCTTTGCGGCCTTCGTATGCAGTAGCCAGCTGGTAGATGATCTGTGCATTGTCCTTGGCGTTGGGAGCAAGTGCCAGGTAAGCTTCGAATGCACCGATTGCAGTATCAAACTGCTTGAGATTGAGGGCGCTTACGCCAATCAGCTTCTGTGCGTTGGGAGAATCCATTGCCTGAGCCGATTTCTGGGCGTTCTCCATGCAGCCGCGGTTGTCCTTGGACTTCTGGCAGGCAACAGCTTTCTTGAGGTAGCAGTTGGAAATCTGTTTCATGGCATCCTTGGCTTCTGCGGTATCTTCGCCGGCAACCTCAGCTGCCTTGGTGAAGGTCTCGATGGCTGCGTCGACATCGCCGGCACCAACCAGTGAGTGACCCAGACGCATCATAGCCTTGGTATTCTCAGGATCAGCCTCTACGACTGCCTTGAAAGCCTCGACTGCCTCTGCAAAGTTCTTTGCGTTGAGCATCGCACCACCCTTTGCCATGAGCATCTTGGGGATCAGGCCCGTTGCACGCTCCAAAACGTCGGGATTGTTGTCATATTCGGTAGCGGTCTCAACCACCTTGCGGAAGTTTTCAAGAGCTGCGTCAAAATCGCTCTCTTCTGCTGCGGCCTCGCCGAGCTTCATGTAAATCTGCGGAATGATTCCCTGGCAGTCTCCGACTACATTGCTGGCCTCGTCTCCGAGAGATTTGGCCATCTCAAGGCATTCCAGGAATTTGGGAAGAGCGTCGGCAAGATTGCCTTCGTTCACCATAGTGCCGGCCTCGTTGTAGAGATTAACGGCAGTCTCGATGTCCTGTGCTTTTGCAAAGGTGAAAGTCGCCAGTGCGACAGCCAAAGTGATAATTATCTTTTTCATAATGTCAGGTAAAATGTTTTTCAAAGTGACATAATAGCACATAGCGTGCCAAGTGCTACAAAGGTATAAAAAATGTACGTTAGCACAAAACTTCTGCTATGCCTGTCGCAGACACAAACTGGCCGCCAGGCGACACAGCAGAACTTTAGCCGGGATGTCGGGAAAAACGGCAAGCGAGTCCACTGCAAGGGCGGTTTCTTTCTCCAGGACCTGCTGGGCGTATTCGATGCCGCCGTGCTCAACCACAAACTGAAGGATGCCGTCGAAACGGTCGGCCTCGATGTCGGCAACCACAGCCGCACGGGCGGCGGCTCCGGCGTTTTCAAAGGCGCCGATAAGCGGCAGGGTTATCTTGCGTTCGCGAACGTCCTGTCCGGTCGGCTTGCCGATGGAAAGCGACGGCGAATAGTCCAGAATGTCATCACGCATCTGGAAGGCCTGTCCGAGATGGAGGGCGAAAGCATCCACCGCCGCCACCGCTTCGTCGGAAGCACCGACGCTCCGGGCACCGCTTTTCATGGCGGCGCGGAACAGCGACGACGTTTTGTGTGATACTATGTAGATATAGTCTTCCAGAACCGTGTCCAGCGACTCCGCCTTCTCTATCTGGAACATCTCCCCTTCCGCCAGTTCACCCAGGCAGACTGTGAAATAGCGGAAAATCTCGCTGTCGCCAGCGTCCAAGACCGATGCCACGCCACGCGAAAGCCAGAAGTCGCCCACCAGCACCGCCGCCGGCGGCGAGAGCATGGCACTTACGGTCGGGAAGCCGCGACGGATGTCACTCTTGTCGGCGACATCGTCGTGCATCAATGTGGCGGTATGTATTATCTCTGCGGCCACGGCGCAACGGATGCTGGCGGGGGTGCAATGCTCGGCGCACAAATGTGCCGCCAAAAGGCACAGCATAGGGCGCAACTGCTTTCCGCTGCGCTCTACCATATACCTGTTGACCTTGTTGAGGATGTCGATCCTGGAAGCGAGCGACTCTTCAAAAAGCTGTTCGAACGACCTCCAGTCCTCGTCGAGATATTCCTTTACCGCCTCTGTCATCCTTTAAAAAATATACGCCAGCGATACCTGCAGGCAGCGGGCGTTCTTACGTTCGATGCCGGCCACCCTGTCCTGATAAGCAGTCAGATTGGCCACCGGGCCGAAATTCCAATTATAGTTTACGCTGATCTGGAAGGAATTCAGAATATCCAGACCTCCGCCCACGCTGAGACCGTATTCCAGACGATTGGCGTCGGTGGTCACGTTGCCCAAAGCGTTGCCGGCCGGGCTGGACGTGGTTTTGTTCATAAAGTCGTAGCCGATGCAGGGCGCCACCTGTATGAACGGCCTCATCACTATCAGGTCCAGACCCCACTGCAGGTTGAGCGGCATCTCCAGATAGCCCATCGTCCAGCGGGTGGCGTCATCTACGCGGGTACCGCGCACATTGTAGAGCAGTTCGGGCTGGAAACGCAAGCCGCTCCAGGTGCCGGTGCGGTAGCCCACACCTACGTGATAGCCGGTGAAGTTCTTGAAGAAAGCGCCGCTGAGAAGGTCGTCAGATATAACGGAGGCCACATCCTTATTCAAATCCATATTTGAATTGGAAACGCCTGCCTTAACCAGGAACCCGCCGCGCGCCGATGCGGTAAAACCTATCAGCAACGCAGCCAGTATTACAAATAACCTCTTCATCGTTACAGAAGTGCGTTCAGCTTTTCTACCAGGGCGCTCTTGGGGTTTGCACCCACCAGGCGGTCTACCAGCTGCCCGTCCTTGAAGAACATGAAGGTAGGAATATTGCGGATACCGCACTGGGTTGCGAATTCCTCGGCCTCGTCCACGTCGCATTTTGCCACTACAACGCGGCCCTCGAATTCTGCTGCCAGTTCGTCAACTACTGGAGCCATGGCCCTGCAGGGGCCGCACCAGGTTGCCCAGAAATCTATCATCACGGGCTTGCCGCCGTTCAGGATTTCAGAAAAGTTGGAATCGTTGATTACTTGTGCCATAATATCTGTTATTTATTGATTATACTGTTTGTTCTATGTTCCACACGAAGGCGCGCACGCCGACCTCCTTGTTGCGCATGTCCAGCTTGCGGACGGTGAGCAGCAGTTCGTCTACCTTGTCGTCTTCCACCACCGTCATCACGGCCGAATTCATCTCGGGCCAGGCGTGGGTGCCGCGATGGGGCACGCCGCCGTTAGTGCCGCGGCCCTGAACCTGCTCGAAAAATGTGAAGCCGGCAATCTTGAGCTCGTCGAGCATATACTCCACTCGTCCGGTATTGGACTGGTTGAAAACTATGAATACCGCTTTCATCATTCGGCCTCCTTATCGGGATTAAGTTGCATAAAAATGTACTCCTTGCGCGCCTTGGCTTCCAGATCGCGCTCGCCGTGGCGGCTCAGCACTCCGTAGAATACCGGCACCACGATAAGTGTCACGAAGGTGGATACCAGCAGACCGCCGATTACCACGACTCCCATCGGGTGCCACATTTCCGAACCCTCTCCGGTAGAGAGTGCCATCGGCACCATACCGAGGATGGTGGTAAGCGCCGTCATAAGCACGGGACGCAGACGGCTGCGGCCGGCAAGGGCGATGGCCTCGGTGAGCTCGTGCCCACGCTCGCGCATCAGGTTGATGTAGTCCACCAGCACGATACCGTTCTTGACCACGATACCCATCAGCATAATCACGCCCAGCGCACCGATAAGGTCGAGGGAGGTCTTGGTGATGAGCAGCGCCAGGATGACGCCGGTAACGGCAAACGGGATGGCCATCATGATGATTGCAGGCTTGCTGAACGAACCGAACTGCGACGCCATCACCACATATACCAGCATCAGCACCATCAGCAGCAGGGTTATCATATTGCCGAAACTTTCCTGCTGTTCTTCGTAGTCGCCGGCGAGGGTGTAGATGACGCCGTTGGGCATATTGATATCCTGCATCACCGTATTGATCTGGCCGGCGAGTTCGCCCAGAGAAACCTTGTAGGGAGTGACGCTGACGCTGATGTAGCGCTGACGGCTCTTGTGCTCGATCTTTGGCGGCGCGAAATATTCCTCTACGGTGGCGATTTCGCCCAGTTTGACACGGGCTCCGGTCGGGGTCGGGATGGTCAGGTCCTCGATGTCGGAGATGCTGTTGCGGTTCTCTTCCTTGAGGCGGAGCACGATGTCATATTCGTCGCCGTCCTCCTTGAGATAGCCCACCGTCTGGCCGCTGACGCGGTTGCGGATGTATGTCGAAACAAGCGACGAACTCAACCCCAGCGAAGACACTTTCTCCTTGTCCAGCACCACATTAAGCTCGGGACGGTCCTTGTCGCGGCTTATCTTGACGTCGCGGGCGCCGGGCACCTTGTCGCGGATGGCCTGGCTGACCTCGGCGGCAACTATGTTGGTCTCGTCAAAGTCGTAGCCGTAAACCTCGACATTCACGGTGGAGGCGCCGCCGCCACCGCCCATGCCGCTGGAAACGACGCACTGGAAGCGGACGATCTCGGGATATTTTGCAATCTCCTCGCGGAGAACCTCGGCGATTTCAAATACCGAACGCTTGCGCTCGTGCTTCTTGACGCACACCACCATCATCGAAATGGTGTTGTTGGTGGTGCTGTTGAAGATGGCGGAGGCACCGCTCTCGTCGTTGGTACCGGCCGTAGTGGCCAGACGCTTCATCTCTGGTACAAGTTCCCAGAAGCGGGCCTCCAGGGCGCGGGCGGTGAGCAACGTCTGCTCTATCTTGGTGCCGTTCTGAAGCTCTATGTTGATGCTGATGCGGCTGTTGTCGGTCTGCTGCATAAAGTCGGTACCGATCTTGCCCGTAATCAGCGGTATCAGCGACACGGCAAAGAGCAGGAAAGCGATGACGAGGGTTATCGCCTTGTGGCCCAGGCACCAGCGAAGCATATTGGCATAGGCCGAATCGACCTTGTCCAGGAATCCTACTACATATTTCTGATACCAGCCGTCCTTGCGCTCCATATCCACCAGCCGTCCATCCTTGTCCACAGCCACCTTGCGGGCCTTGAGCATCTTGGAGGCGAGCATCGGCGTCAGGGTTATGGCCACCATGGTGGATGTGGCGACCACTATCGTCACAATCCAGCCGAGTTCCTTGAACAGGATGCCGGCCATGCCCTTGAGCATGGTGAGCGGAATGAACACCGCCGCAATGACGAGCGTTGTCGCTATGACGGATATCCATACCTCGTTGGTGGCGTAGATGGCCGCATCGCGCGGCGAACTGCCTCTCTCGATGTGTTTGGTGATGTTTTCAAGCACCACGATAGCGTCGTCCACCACCATACCGATGGCCACCGTCAGCGAACAGAGAGAAATGATGTTCAGCGAACTGTCCACCAGCCACAGATAAATGAAGCCCACGATAAGGGCGATGGGGATGGTGATGCCGATTATGAAAGTCGCCCTCCACTTGCCCAGGAAGATGAACACCACCAGCACCACGAACAGCAGTGCGTAGAGGATGGATTCTTCCAGGGAATTGATGGAATCTTCTATGTCTTCAGATGTATCGAAGAGCACCGTGACCTCGATGTCGTCGGGCAGGTTATGACGGATGCGCTCCATCTCCTTACGCACCTGGCTGCATATCTTCACGGTGTTGGCGCCCGACTGCTTGGTGATGCGCATGCGCACTCCGTCGCGGCCATTTGTCTTTTCGTCCAGCGAAAGATCCTTGATGGTGTCACGCACCGTGGCCACGTCCTTTACGAACACCTTCTGTCCCGTAGGAGTGGTGGTGACCACTATATTCTCTATCTCGCTGCTCTCTACATACTCGCTGCGCACCTCCAGGTTGTACTGCTCCTTCTCCATCTTGACCACGCCGCTGGAAAGGTTGGTGTTGTTGCTGCTCACGGCGGTGCCGATGGTCTCCATCGGAATTCCGAAAGCATCCAGTTTCTGCTGGTCGACATCAATGTAAATGTAGCGGTCGGGGGCGCCGGAAATGGCTATGTTGCCGATTCCGTCCACGCGGTTCAGCTGCGGTATGACGACGTCGTTGAGAATCTTCTCCAGGCCGGCATAACTGTCTCCGGCGGTGATGGAGTAGTTGATAATCGGCATCGCCGACGAACTGAACTTGAAGATGTAGGGGTTGCTGCAGCCGCTGGGCAGGTTGTCCTTGAGCATATCCACGAAAGAGCGGATATCGTTCATCGCCTCGTCCAGATCGGCGCCCCACTCCATCTCCAGCGACACCGTGGAATAGTTGTCGCGCGACGTCGATGTGATGCGCTTGAGGTGATCCACGGAGTTGAGGCTGTTCTCCACCAGTTTGGTGACGTTGACCTCGACCTCCGATGCGCTGGCTCCGGGATAGGTTGTCATCACGGTGATGTACGGCGGATCCATCTCGGGGAAGCGGTCTATCGGCAGCTGCTTGAAGGCGAACACACCGATAATCACCACCGCCACATATACCAGCAGCGTCGTTACGGGATTGTCAATGGCTTTCTTGTAAATACTCATCGCAAGTTTCTCCCGTTATTGAGCGTTTGAGATTTTCAGCTTGCAGCCGGGGATCAGTTTCTCTGCGCCGGTCGTAACCACCTCAACACCCTCTTGAATCTCGTCGGAAATAACCTCGATCTTATCGTCAAAACGCTGGCCCATCTGCACGAATACTCGCCTTGCCACACCGCCGTCGTTGACATAGACGTAGCGGTCGTTGGCGCCGGTGAGTTTCTGCACCGACTGATAGGGCATCAGCAGCGCGGTGCTCTTGCCCATCTCCAGAGATGTGTGGACATACATACCCGGGCGCAGCCGCTCGTCGTTGTTGGGCACGCGCACCTTGACGTTGAAGGTGTGCGAAGAGGCGTCGATGGTGGGGTAAACTATCTCGATGGTGGCGGGGAATACGGTGTCGGGGAAGATTTCGGAATGGACATCCACCTTCATACCGGCCTTTACCAGAGGATAATAAGTCTCGGGGATGGCCATCAGCGCCTTGAGGGTGTTAACCTGGGTGAGTTCCAGGATGGCCTGTCCGTTATAGAGTTCTCCGTCCTCATAGTTCTTGGCCGATATTACACCGGAAAACTGTGCCCGCACGTATGTATTGGCCGCCAGGAACCGCAGGGTCTCCTCCGTCTGGTCGTAGCTGAGCTTGGTCTGGTCGTAGGTCTGCTGCGACACCGCCCCAGATGCCACGAGCGCCTCCAGGCGGCTGAGTTCCAGCGCCAGGTTGGCGAAGGTCAGCTTGGTGGTGTTGTACTGCTGCTGATCCATCCTGACAAGGGTGGCGCCGCGGCCAACACGGCTGCCGACATCTACATAGATGTGCTCTATGCGACCGGTAACGCCCGGCGCAACGCTCATCTTCTGCCACCCCTCAAGAGTCGTGGAAACGTCGATGGTGCGCATGACCTCTACCGGATGGAGCACGGTGGTCTCCACCAGCTCTTCCCTGTCGACCGGCTGTGCCGTATTCTTTGACTGCTGCTTGCACGAGACGGCAAGCGCGGCCAGGAAACATATCGTCAAAAGTGTATATCTCTTCATAACTGCTATTTGTTCAAGAGTTTTTCAAGGGCGATGCGTGCATTCAGGAACTCCATAATGGACTGCACGTAGGTGCTCTGCGCGTTGATAAGGGTCGTGCCGGTGTTGGTCAGGTCCATTGCCGACGAATAACCGTGCTCGTATCGCTTGGAGATGTTGTCGAACACCCTCTGGGTCACCTCCATATTCTGTTTCTGGGCATTGTAGGTGTCGTAGGCAGTGGAGAGGTTGTAGCACAGCTGGCTGTGCTGTACCAGCAGCGACTGCTCTGTGTCGTGCATCGAGTTCTGCTGTTTCTCGTATGCCAGGCGGGCTGCCTGTACCTTCTTTGTCTGCTGCATGGAGGTGAACAGAGGCACGGAAAGCGTTGCTCCCACCATATTCGGAGGCGTCATGTTCATCACGTTGGCATCCTTGCTCAGATATTCCTTGTAGCTGTATTGGTGGTATGCCGTAATAGACGGCATCGCGCCCATTATCGTGGCGTCCAGCTGCTTCTTGCTCAGCTCTGTATTCTGCTGCGCCAGCTGCCAGGCATAATTGCGTTCCATGTCGAACTCCTCGCCCACCAGATTCAGATAATCGTCTATCGCCATCAACCGCTCCAGAGTGTCGGTCAAATCTATCTCGGTGTCGACATCCACGTCCAGAAGCAGACGCATAGAGTTGTAGGTCATCTCCAAAGCCCGTTTGCTGCTGGCGATGCTGTTTTCCAGCTGCGCCGCCTGAACGGCGATCTGGTCGGCGGCGGTCTGTTCGCTAGTACCCACCCTAACGGCGGTCAGTGTCATCTCGTGCAAACGCTGAAGACACTCCAGGTTCTTGCCCAGCAGGTTCAGCACCTCTTCAGAAACCAGAGCGGAGAGATAGAGTGTCTTGACCTGGTTTGTTATATCCTGTTCGCTCTGCTGAAGGCTGATGTCCGACATTTTTTTGGAAATCTCGCTTATCTGGGCATTTACCAGCATCGACGGAGTGAATGTCATACTGGAACGTACTCCGAGAGTAACGTACGGCGGCATCGCAATGGTCATACCGCGCAGGTCCATCTCGTAGCCCATAAAGTTGGAATAGTCGGCGCTGGCTGTTATCTGCGGCAGCATCGAGGCTATCGCGGCCCACTTGTTGGCCTGGGCTATCTTAATGTCAAGGGCTGCGTTGGCCAGCGCGGTGTTGCGCTCCAGCGCCATATCCATGGCCTGCTGCAGAGACAGCGACAACCGCCCCTGTGCAGAAACAGGGAAGGTGGCAACCAGACAGGCAAGCGAAACCAGCCCCTGCAAAACCACCTTCTTTATGTTGAATCTCATATTGCTATACGTTGAACGCTCTTATGCTGCAAAAATCAAGCCGCAGGCTGTTCAAAATCAATCCAAACTATGGCTCAGACGCTTGTTTATCTCCACAAACGGTTCTTCGTTGAATTTGAAAACTTTGCGGTCGTATGTAAAGATGCCGTTGAGCTCCGTTTCACAGTCTGTAGTCTGGGTATAGATAGCGGCTGATATTGCCATCTGGTCCACATTCTTGAAAATCTGCTTCACAAGTCCGACATACTTGTCGGTGAGGGTCTCGGAATCGCCAATCATCTGGCGGTAACCCCAGCCGTCGTCTACCCAGGTGTGTTCCGGGATGCGAAGGCCCAGGCCGCCAAATTCACCCATTACCACAACATAGTCCTTATGGGGATAGGAGAACGGCAGCGGATTCTCGCGATAGTTGTGGAAGTCGATCAAATCGCCGCAGGGCATCAGGTTGCCGCCGCTGGCGGGATTTACCAGGCGGGTGGGATCCATCAACTTGGTGCGGGTTGCGATTTCCATAGTGTGGAATTGGCCCCAGGCTTCGTTGAAAGGCACCCAGACAATGATGCAGGGGTGATTGTACAGTTGATTGACTATGCCGTACCAGTCTCTCCAATACTGATTCTGACTCTCCGCACTGCGGGTTGTCTCCGGCTCGGGACCTTCGCGCAGATCGGCAGCACATTCCCAGGTCTGACCGTTGGAATAGTCTCCGGAAGGCATATCCTGCCATACCATCACACCCAGACGGTCGCAATGATAGTACCAGCGGTCGGGCTCGACCTTGACGTGCTTGCGGATGGTGTTGTAACCCAGCTCTTTGGTGCGGCGGATGTCAAACTCCAGCGCCTCGTCGGTGGGGGCGGTGTAGAGGCCGTCGGGCCACCAGCCCTGATCCAGCGGACCGAAGCAGAATATAGGCTTGTTGTTGAGGGCGATACGAAGCGTTCCGAAGCCGTCCTGATTGACCGACACCTTGCGCATCGCGCTGTAGCTCTTCACCCGGTCCACGGTTTTGCCGCCGTCCTTGACGGTGATTTTGAAATCGTAGAGGAACGGGTCGTCCGGGGTCCAGAGCTTGAGATCTTTCATCTTGATGTTGATATCCTTGCCGGCCTCGCCTTTGCCCGATGCCACCTGCTTCTTGCCGTCAAAAATCTTGACCTCGACGGTGCCCTTGCCGGTGGAAGTTGCAGCGTTGACGGTGAAGGTCTCCAAATCCAGGTATGGGGTTATCCTGAGATTGCTGATATGGGTTTCGCTCACCGGCTCCAGCCAGATAGTCTGCCAGATACCCGACACGGGCGTGTACCAGATGCCGCTGGCCTCACAACGCTGCTTGCCAACCGCCTGATAGCCGGTATCGGTGGCGTCGGTGACCTTGATCACGATTTCATTCTCGCCTTTCTTGAGGTATTTTGTGACATCTTCGCTGATGGCTGTGAATCCGCCGACGTGCTTGCGGACAAATTCACCGTTGATCTTGATCTCCGCCACGCAGTCGATGCCGCCACAGTTGAGCAGCACGTGGTCTTTGAGATAGCTGGCGGGAACCGTGATCTTGGTGGAATATATGATCACTGAGTCGCGGCGCAAACGCTGGCCGACTCCGGAAAGCGCGCTCTCGAAGGGGAACGGCACAAGAATCTTACCTACTGTGTCGAATGCCCTGAAATCCCAGAAACCGTTGAGGTTCATCCACTGCTCGCGGACCATCTGCGGACGGGGATATTCGGGGAGCACGTTTGTGGGATCCAGGTTCTCGCCCCAGGAGGTGAGAATATGGTCACCGGCAGGCGCCCAGTCGTATGTCTGTTTCTTTTCGGTGCAGGCTGCCACAACAATCACCGCAGCCACAATCAGCAAAAATTTCTTCATATCGGTAATAAAAAAATAAAAGATCAGCCTACAAAGCTAATCTTTTATTCTTAAAAATGAGGTTATTTCTTTAGTCGCTCAGCGAGAAGCGGCAGAAAGCAACAACTTTGGCCTCGGGATCCACGCTCTTGATGTGGTCCTTGACGCTGATCTTGCCTTCCATAACGAACTCCTGGTTCTCCAGGGTCTGCTCCTTGAAGAACTTGGCCAGACGACCTTTTGCGATGTTCTGAATCATCGCCTCGTTGAGGTTTGCAGCCTGGGCTGCACCCACGGTAGCGATAATCTCGCGTGCCTGAGCTGCCTGAGCCTCTGTGAGCCAACCCTTTGCAGTGTTGGAAGAGATGTGGTCGTCGCTGTCGCAATGAGCCGGGTTGATGCCGGCTTTCTTGAGGGCGTTGTCCACAGCCTTGCGGATCTGCTCTTCTTTGGTCTTCTCGATTGCGACATCCATTTCCTGCTTAACCACGCTCTCGGGAACGCTTGCCTCGTCTACAGCAACAGGTTTCATGGAAGTAACCTGCATTGCGATGTGCTTAGCCAGGTCTGCGGGAACCTCTTTGTTGAAGCCGACGATAGCGCCGTCTTTGCGGGTGAAGTGGATGTAAGAGCCGATGAAAGGAGCCTGCAGCTTAGCGTAGTAAGCAATCTGATGCTTCTCGCCGCACTTTGCAGCCTGCTCGGTGATGAATTCGGCAACAGTCTGGCCGTTTGCCATCTTTGCATTCTCAAGGCCTTCCTTGTTCTCGGGAAGAGTAGCCATAGCTGCATCAGCTACGGACTCTGCAAGAGCCTTGAACTCTGCGGTAGCGGATACGAAGTCGGTCTCACAGCCGAGAGCCACCAGGATAGCGGTCTTGCCGTCGGGAGTGATGCGTGCGATAACTGCACCTTCGTTGGTCTCGCGGTCAGCGCGCTTAGCTGCAACCAGCTTACCTTTTTCGCGGATGATTTCCTGTGCGCGGTTGAAGTCGCCTTCGGCCTCTACGAGAGCCTTCTTGCAGTCCATCATACCTGCGCCGGTCATTTTGCGCAACTTTGCAACATCTACTGCTTTAATTTCCATCTCGATTGATTTTTTCGGTTAAAAAATTACTCAGCGGGCTTCTCTTCTGCTGCGGGAGCTTCTGCCTTGGGTTCTTCCTTGCGGGTGCGGCGTGCGCGAACCTTCTTTACAGGAGCTTCAGCTTCCTGCTCGCCTTTCTCTTCTGCCTCTTTGTCCTTGTCCATCTGGCGCTCCTGTGAACCCTCTGCGATAGCAGCGCACATAGCGTCCATAACGATAGCGATAGACTTGGCAGCATCGTCGTTTGCCGGAATTACATAATCAATGTTGGTGGGATCGCAACAAGTATCAACCATTGCAAATACCGGAATGTTCAGACGATTCGCCTCTTTTACGGCGTTGATCTCTTTCTGTACGTCCACTACGAACAGTGCCGAAGGGAGGCGTGCGAGATCCTTGATGGAACCGAGGTTCTTCTCGAGTTTGGCTTTCTGACGGTCAATCTGCAGACGCTCGCGCTTTGCCAGAGTGTCGTAAGTGCCGTCTTCTTTCATCTTGTCGATGTTGGTCATCTTCTTGACAGCCTTGCGGATGGTGGGGAAGTTGGTGAGCATGCCACCAGCCCAGCGCTCTGTAACGTAGGGCATGCCTACTGCCTGAGCCTTCTCTGCCACGATATCCTTAGCCTGTTTCTTGGTAGCTACGAAGAGCACCTTGCGGCCCGTGCGTGCGAGCTGCTTGAGTGCCATAGCTGCCTCATCTATTTTGACAACAGTCTTGTGCAGGTCGATGATGTGGATTCCGTTCTTCTCCATGAAGATGTAGGGAGCCATTTTAGGATTCCATTTTCTCTTCTGGTGACCGAAGTGAACACCTGCATCAAGCAAGTCTTGGAAATTAGTTCTTGACATTTTGTTTAGTGTTAGTTTTGTTTGTTTCTCTTTTCATCAATATGAGGGTAGCAATCACTTTGACTGGTCTCTCATATTTTCCGCAGCAGTACAAACTACAGGTAGCAATAATATTGATCCTATAATTTTAAATAGCTGCTGTGCGTAATGTAAATCAGTGTTAATGTTAACGTTTGCTGAACTGGAAGCGCTTACGTGCACCAGGCTGGCCGGGTTTCTTTCTCTCGACCTCGCGAGCATCGCGGGTGAGGAAGCCGTTAGACTTGAGAACCGGGCGGTAAGCCTCTGCGTCCACTTTGCAAAGAGCGCGAGCTATCGCAAGGCGGAGTGCCTCTGCCTGACCTTTGATTCCGCCGCCATCAAGATTGGCCTTGATGTCGAAAGAAGCGAGGGTGTCGGTAACATCCAGGGGCTGACGGACGATGTAGCGGAGAGTGTCCTCTTTGAAATACTCGTCCATTGTGCGGCCGTTGATGGTGATGTTGCCTTTGCCGGGGCATACATAAACGCGAGCAACTGCTGATTTACGTCTTCCAAGGGCGTTGATTAATTCCATGCTTAAATTTCGTTAAGAGTAATAGTTTTAGGGTTCTGAGCCTGGTGAGGATGCTCGCTGCCTACATAAAGGTGCAGGTTCTTGAACTGCTGCTCACCAAGACGTGTGCGGGGAAGCATACCGCGAACGGCGTGCTCGAGTACGGCCAGGGGTTTGCGTGAGAACAAATCCTTGGGGGTGGTGAAGCGCTGGCCTCCGGGATAGCCGGTGTGGCGTACGTACACCTTGTCTGTCATCTTCTTGCCGGTGAGACGCACCTTGTCTGCATTGACGATGATAACATTGTCACCGCAGTCTGCGTTGGGCGTGAAGTTGGGTTTGTTTTTGCCGCGGAGCAAAATTGCAACCCTGCTTGCCAGACGACCAAGGACCTGATCGGTAGCATCGATGACAACCCACTCTTTCGAGGAGTTCTCTTTGTTGACCGACTTGGTTTTGTAACTTAATGTGTCCACAGTCTGTTGATTTATTGGTTAATACTTGTTTGTTGCGACCCAGCTTTGGTCTGGGGGGCTGCAAAGGTAGATAATTTTTTCAAAGCAGCAAAAATATGTTACCTTCGCCGCCGTGAAGCTGGGAAATATAGAATTCGGGCCTCGGCCGCTGTTTCTGGCGCCTATGGAGGACGTCACCGACGCCTCCTTCCGCTACATCTGCAAGAAGTTCGGCGCCGACATGGTCTACACCGAATTCGTTTCGAGCGACGCCCTGGTCCGCGACGTCCCAAAATCGCTGGCAAAATTCACCATCTACGACTACGAACGCCCCATCGGCATCCAGATTTACGGCAACATTCCCGACGCCATGGTCGACTCCGCCGTCAAGGTAGAGAAGGCCAATCCGGACGTGATTGACATCAACTTCGGCTGCCCGGTAAAGAAGATCGCGGGGCGCGGCGCCGGCAGCGGCATGATGCGCGAACCCGACAAGATGGTCGAAATCACCCGCCGCGTGGTGGAGGCGGTGCACACTCCTGTCACCGTCAAGACCCGCCTGGGATGGGACAACGACTCCAAGATAATAGTGGACTTGGCCGAAAGGCTGCAGGATGCCGGCATCGCCGCTCTCACCATCCACGGCCGCACTCGCGCCCAGATGTACAAGGGTGAGGCGGACTGGAGCCTGATCGGCGCGGTGAAGAACAACCCGCGGATGCACATTCCTATAATAGGCAATGGCGACATAAAAACTCCGCAGGATGCAAAAAACGCCTTTGACCGCTACGGAGTCGATGCCATAATGATTGGCCGCGCAAGTTTTGGCCATCCGTGGATCTTCAGCGAAATCAGGCATTACCTCGATACCGGAGAGGAACTGCCTCCGATGTCGGTGGCCGACCGCGTGGCGCTGGCCAAGGACCACCTGACAAAATCGATAGAGATAAAGGGCGAACGCCGCGGCGTGTTCGAGATGCGCCGCCATCTGGCCTGTTACTTTAAAGGTTTGGAAAATTTCAAGGAAACCCGACTGAAATTGGTAACTTTGACCGACATTGACGAATTGATGAAAACCCTCGACTACGTCGGGGAGCACTGGCAATAATTATTATAGATGGCTAACATCGGCAACATATTCGCTTTTCCGTATGCTCTGGGGCTTTGGATGCGCAACAAGGCGTATGACAAAGGGTGGCTCAAGAGCGTGAAATTCGACAACGTTTCCATAATCTCTTTCGGTAACATCACCGTGGGCGGCACCGGCAAGACGCCGCACGTGGAGCTGTTCATACGGGAGTTGCTTGAAAGGGCGTACCGCGTGGCGGTTATTTCGCGCGGATACGGCCGCAAGAATCCCAAGACCAGCCGGTTTGTGGAGACTGACAGCCGTGTGGAAGATGTCGGCGACGAACCGCTGCAGATAAAGCGCAAGTTTCCGCAGGTCAAGGTCATAGTGGACCGCGACCGGGTACGTGCCGTAAAAATGCTGATGGCCCTCCCCTTCGGCGACGTGCCGGAAGTCATTCTGCTGGACGACGGCATGCAGTACCGCCGCCTGCTGCCCACCCGCCAGATTTGCCTCATCAATTACAACCGGCCCGTGTTCAAGGACTGCCTGCTTCCCTTCGGGAGGCTGCGCGACCTGCCGTCGCAACTGAAGCGTGCCGACACAGTCATCATAACCAAATGCCCTCCCTACCTCAACGAGTGGGAGAAGCAGCAGGCAATCAGCGTCAACCGAATCAATCCTCAACAGAAGGTGTTCTTCACCACGGTGCAGTATTTTGATCCTGTGGCCGTGTTCCCGGAGGGCAACAACCGCTATATTTATTCCCACGAGGCCATTCTCTTTACCGGGATTGCCAACAGCGACCAGCTCCGTCACCACGTCAGTGCCCGCTATCCCCGCAACTTCCATATTGAGTTCGACGACCACCACGTCTTCACCGACAAGGACATAAAGCAGATAGAGAAGTTCGCTGACAAGCACCCGCAGGCCATCCTGCTCACCACCGAGAAGGATTCGCAGCGGCTGCGCCGCAATCCCGCCGTACACGAACGGATCAAAGAGAAGATGTTTTACATCCCCATAGAAATCGGGTTGGTAGAGGACGAAACCACCGAGGGACTTTACGACGTGAAATAAGTTATGTGGTGGATTAACATCATAGCCCTGATAATAGCGCTGGCGGGCATCATCGGATGCTTCCTGCCGGTCATTCCCGGACCGCCGCTGAGCTGGCTATCCCTGCTGCTGCTCTACTTCTTCGGCAACGGGGAGATGTCGCTCAAGTTCCTGCTCATCTGGCTGGGAATCACCATCGTGGTCACTATTCTGGACTACGTCGTGCCATCCTACTTTACCCGAGTGACGGGCGGAAGCAAAGCTGCGGGCCGCGGCTCCCTGGTGGGGCTGCTCGCGGGGCTCATCTTCTTCCCGCCGTGGGGCATGATTGCCGGCGCATTCCTCGGTGCCCTGCTGGCAGAAGTCCTCATCAACCGCTCCGCGATAGCCGACAGCGTCAAGCCCGCCCTGGGTTCCTTCGCCGGCTTCTTCTTCGGCACATTTCTCAAGCTCGTCGCCAGCGGCCTGATGTTCTGGTATATGTTCAAATTCTGGAACTAAAAAAGCCGGCAAAAATGCCGGCTTTCGGTCGGGATACCCCGACTCGAACGGGGGACCACCTGGTCCCAAACCAGGTACGCTAACCAACTGCGCCACATCCCGATTGGTGTGCAAAGGTACAAAAATTTGGGGATTATTGAAAAAACCCATACATTTGCAGTCCCTCGTCAATTAAGAATCGCCATCAGGCGATAGCGAAGCGCGAGCAGCGCAGGAAAGTGCGATAGCAAGCGCGTAGCGGCGGGGTGTAGGGGCAGAGCCCCACTATAACAGGTGAGGTGGGTGAGTGGCTGAAACCACCAGTTTGCTAAACTGACGTACTCGACTAGGGTACCGGGGGTTCGAATCCCCCCCTCACCGCCAAAGTTTTTATAAAATCCCTTGCAGACTATTCTGTGAGGGATTTTTATTTTTATCGCCGTCTAAATAATGCGACTATTTTTGTCGTGATTTGGATGTTATTTGCGACTGCCTGTTTGAAAATGCGACTATTTTCTTTTAACTTAGCCGGAGAATCGCAAATAACCTCGTATTATGCCCCAGAGACAGACGTTTGACATATCCTTCTATTGCCGGCCTTCCAAAGTCGATAAGGACGGCTATGCACCGGTTGAACTATCTATCATCATCAACGGAGAGCGGCGGTACTTGACACTGCAGCGCAGGGAGCGCCCTGATGAATTCAAGCGGGAGCGAAGGTCCAAGAAAAATAACCAGATCAAAACCTTCTGCGAAAATCAGAAGCGACTTGTGGATGACTATGTTCAGCAGATGGCAGCAGCCGGGGTTGAACTGACAGCAGAGAATTTGAGAGAGTGTTTTAAGCGTGGCTACGTCTCGATGCGGTATTCCCTTGGAGACATGTGGCGAGACATTCTTGACAATGCGCGGGCAAGGCTTAACGCTGGGGACTTGAGCATGGAGACATATAAAAAATATGTCCTGACGAAAAGGGCTCTCAGCGATGCGAACGGGTTTAGCGACGAGACGCCAGCCGAAGATGTCGATATCCAGCATGTCCACAAATTGCAGTTTTACCTGCGCGACAAGGGGCTATCGCAGCCAACTATCTACCATTACCATTCCAGGGCAAAGGCAGCGTTTACCCTAGCGTTCCTGAGAGGCAAGATTAAATCGAACCCCTATGCGGGGTTTAAGATGAGCAAAGGAGCCCACAAGCCGAGGATATTCCTAACGGATGCGGAACTGCAGCAGATAGCCAACGCGAAATTAAATGGAGACAGGCTGCAGAAGGTGCGAGATTTGTTTTTGTTTCAATGCTACTCCGGTCTGGCCTACTCGGACATGGCACTTTTGGAGCCTTCTGATTTCAAATTCAATAAGGCTACCCAGCAGATTTATGTTGAGAAGCGGAGGAAGAAGACAAATGAGGTGTTTACGGCTGTGCTGTTGAAGGATGCGAAGGCTATCCTCGAGAAGTACGACTACCGGCTTCCTCTGCTCACGAACCAAAAATACAACTCATACCTGAAGGAGATCCAGGACACATGCAAACTGGACAAGGAGTTGCATAGTCACCTAGGCAGAACGACGTACGTCTGCTACTTGTTTAACAAGGGTGTCAGCGCAGATGTGATTGCGAAGCTGGTTGGACACTCCACGGTGAAAACTACCCTCAGATTTTACGCGGAGATGGATAAATCCACCCTGTTCAGAGAAGTGGGGGCAGCAGAGGGAACGCCCCAGACCTCAACCAAGGGTATTGCCCTCCCGGAGGTTCCGAGCGAAGCCGCCATCACCGCCATCAACAAGTATCTGGAAAGTACGGTGTACAAGGATACCCTTGCGGTGCCGGCGAACGCCACACTGGTGAAGTATGAAGACACCATCATGAACGCCCTCGTTGCCTTGAAGTCCGACAAGAGAACGTATGAGACGTACAAGGTAGCCTTCGCGAAGTGCAAGAACAATCTGGATACACGTCTTACTTTCCAGGAAGGCAAGATGCGGCAGTGCAAGAAGGCTGGTGACGATGCGAACGTCAGGAAGTTGAACCTCCTGATAAAGTCGAGCAAGCGATTACTACAAGCACTGCGCAGCCTGGACGCCAGATTTTACAACAACCTTTAAAGGATCAAGATTTCACATGTCAATGACATCATCTATTTCGTGCATCAGCCGGTCTGTCTCTTCCAAAGCATAGATAATGCGCCCGTAGTGAATGATGTCCTTGTAGTCTAGCTGCCGGCCGCGCCGGTCTTTGAGCCATTTCTGTGCCGGCTGGTGCCCGCCAACATAGTACCTCCATGCAAGTTCTGACACATTACCGAAGAACTGGTCTCTGTTGATATACACCCTCCCGTCTTTGAATGAGGGTGCCTCGATGACATTGGTTCCGTTCACGGGGAAGGATATGCCCGTTTTCCAATTGCCAGCGTTTTCCATCAAATGGAGTATTCGTAGCTGTGAGCCTTTTTCTGCAAGACGGTGGAACTGTTCTGCATCCTTTGGATACGGGATGCGAGGAAAGTCAATTTTTAGGAACTCCTTATACGTCTTACGATATGTTGGGCAGAGGATAACGGCATAAATATAGTCAAACAGTAGCTGTGGAGTAAGATTTCCTACGATTTGCTGATATCTGTCATAAATTGCGTCATCAAAGTTTGACAGGCGCTCACCATCGTCCGTATAGACGAATAGCGGAAGAAGGCTTTCACTATCGTCAAAGTCAAGTGTGTGTATGTCTGTGATGAATTTGGATGCAAAGTAATAGAATGTACTCACCTGCCGATTCTTCGAGGCAACAACAAGACCCACGTTGTCTTTCAACATGTGCTTCATGGTTTCATACCGGGGATACCCCATAACGCCTTTAATCTTCCCGGTATACAGGACATTTCTAAAATCGAAAGGACGATAACAGATAGTGTTTGTTAATATCGGATTGCTCATCAAGTCTTTCTTCGCCAAACCTATCTTCCAATCTCGAGCGTCCTTGAAACCATACTTTTGCGCCAATTCGGGCTCTGTGAGATGTTGAAAATCATGATATAGAACATCGCTCTCTGGTTTGCTCAAAGAAATGGATGCTTTATCATTTTGCGTCTTGATACCACTGTTGTAGAGTTTGAAGATTTTGTTCAGGGGAACACCTTTATTGTATTCGGCTTCTGCTGAAAAATCTTTGGGTACGAAGAAATAATAGGGTTCCGTTACAGCAAGTTCATTCCAGTCTTCGGCAAGAAATGGCGTCTGGCTCAGATGTTCATATTTGTCTCCGCGAGCCCCATATAAGTCTTGATAATAGACGGAACCCGGTTTGTTTTTTGCCTTTTCCCCTGTTTTAACAAACAGGTTGATGCTCACGCCCTGCATGATGTCAAAGACATTCTCATCAACATTTCCATTAGGTGCCGTTTCTTTGCGACGAGTATTGCCGTGTAAGTTCAGTATGTAAATATTGTCGAACTCTTCCAGCAGACTTTTCCGCATCTGCCGGTGGATGATGCCATCCAAGAACGAATTGTTTGATATGAAGGCAAGGATACCCTCACCGTTTTTGTGGATATAGTACTGACCTAGACGGATGAATTTTATGTAGTCGTCTGAGAGGGGTTGGATATTCCGTTCGTCCAGATCCCGTTTATAGTCCCCCACTAGGTCGGTAATCCATTTGCCGTTGTTCTGACTGGACACAGAGTAAGGCGGGTTGCCGATACATATCATTACCGGCGTCTCTGATTTTATGCGAGAGGCTTGGTATGCTTCGTCTGCCAGCCATTGAGCAAATAGGTTGGATGCCCAAGGGGTGGCTTCTTCCAGCGAGTTTGTCAGGAATATGTTCAGGCGTCCTTTCATCTGTTCAGCATACCCGGTGGCTTTCAGCGTGAGGGATAGTTTTAGATGGGCGATGGTGTATGACGCCATCAAGATTTCGAAGCCGTGAAGCCTTGGAATAAGTCCTTTCTCCACGTATGACGGCCAGACGCCCTCCATTCCGTCGAATTTGTCCCGTATCTGCTGGATCACCTCTGCGAGGAACGTACCGGTTCCAGTTGCTGGATCAAGAATTTGAACCCGGTGAACTGGAACAGTCTCGTGCTTCATGCCGTCGCTGGTCCGTTTGTCGCTGGACTGCTGAACAGCCCTTTGGATGAGGATGGTGCTGTCGTCCGCCAGACCCTGAGGCAAGCCAAAATGGGTTTGGAGGATTTCATCCACGGCAGTGACGATAAATTTCACCACAGGAGCGGGAGTGTACCATACGCCGCGGGCTTTGCGAAGTCGGCTGTCGTATGCGGCAAGGAAGTCCTCATAAAAATGTACGATTGGATCGCTGTGCCTGCCGTTACCGCCATAGTTCCGCATTATCTTTTCCGCATCGGTAGCAGCAAACATGGAGACCAGGTCGTCCACAATCCAAGCAATACTCTGGTCCAGATCATACACGGCAACGGATTGGAATATCTTACGGAGGAAAGGATTTGATTTGGGGATTAATTCCGCCGCTTCCTGACGCGAAAAGTCTCCGGGGGTAGTGTCATATAGCCGGGCTGTGAAAAGCCCGTAAACAATGGTTTGGGCGTAAATATCGGCAAACTCTGGCGCAGTTAAGTCATGTATCAGTACATTACGGAACGCCCGCAGCTGCGCTGCCATATCGCTGTTACCATCTTCGCCATCAATTTCCAGACTTTTCTTCACTGCGTCCGCCAGCAAGTGAGCCTTTGCTGCCATCTGTTTCGCAAGCGCTGCAGATGATGTGATACGCTGCCGGCCCATAGTGGCAAGGCTAAGAACCATCTCATTAAACATCGCCTCGTTCTCCGCGATTCCGACAACATGGTCGCCGTGAGTTTCAGCGATTCGCACCGCATCTTGGAACTCTCCACCCACATACAGGTGGAAGTCCATATAGTCTGTGAAGATGATACGGTCCAGCGAAGTCTTGTATCGGTTGAACTGCTCCTTGTGCTGGCGCATGCCGTCCAGATCTCCGTCGTTTATGTCTTTTGCTTCAAGGAACGCTACCGGTATGTCCTTTTGGGTGATAACGTAGTCTGGCGCACCGCACTCGATGCGGCGTGGCTCGTTGGTAACGACGAAGTGAGGCAGCAGGGATTGGAGGTATGAAGCCAGCGCGCCGCGGAAACTGTGTTCGGTGGTGTTACCCACATGATAGAGCTGGTCTATCGTCTTGATGTATTCCTTAAAGTCCATTTTTATTCCATTTTTTCCTTCTTTTCCTTTGTCAGTAGCCTGCCCTGCCGAATGATTACCTTTTGATTCTCGTAGGGGTGAGTTTCGGATATGACATAGTTACGGAGAGAGCGGTACTTGATACCAATCTCATCTTCGGAGAAGTGTTCGAAGATACATGCGACGGAGCCATAGTAGGAGTGCTGGTCTCCGTCCTTGATGGTGAGGTGGATTACCTTTTTGGTTTGCTTTGGTGTGCTCATGTTGAGGTACTTGCACCCAAATATACGAATTTTTTTGAGGGGAGGGACAAAAACGCCTCAAAAGTCATAAAAATTTGCAAATAAGACTAATTTGCCATATATTTGTATTGAACAAAAACACACAACAATATGAAACAGATGATTGCTACCATTACCAACGATGCACTAGTCGCTGCTCACATCAACTCCATCGCCCGCTCTACTGGATCAACATTGAAAGGTGTCGCCACCGCCATGCTCATCGAAGAAGCCAAGCGCCAGATGCGCGAAGGTGTCTGCCATTTCGTATATCTCAAAAAGCCCAATCGGGAAGGTGTTCAAGAAGTTCGTGAGGCATTTGGCACTCTGGACAGGAACGTCAGACAGGCTACCCTAAAGGGAACAGGTACATCCCCTGAGACATGGGGCTGTTGCTACTACCACGATTGCATCAAAGGTGCTCCACGATCCTTTCGATGGAAAAATCTGCTTGCCGTCTTATCTTAACCTCAACCGGGAGGGCCCAGCGCCCTCCCTTCAATTATACCACAATGGATAAAGTTGTACTTCTCTGCCGCGTGAGCACAGCATCTCAGGATTATGAACGCCAGGTCTCTGAACTCACCGAATTCTGTCAGCGAGCCGATTGGCAGGTGGCGCAGGTGTTCGCGAACAAAGTCTCGGGTAAGTTACCGGTGGAGCAGCGTCCAGAATTGCTGCAGATGCTTGACTACGTCAAACTTCACCGGATCAAAAGGGTCGTCGTACTGGAAATTTCTCGCCTGGGGCGCAACACGCTGGAAGCATTGAAGGTGATCCAGCTGCTCAACGATGCTGGCGTGTCCTTGTATATCAAAAATTATAACCTGTCCACGCTGGATCAAAACGGAAAGGTGAACCCGGTCGCCTCCTTGATATGCACCATCCTGCTGGAAGTGGCGCAGATGGAACGTCTCACCATCATCGACAGAATGTCCAGCGGGCGCGACCAGTACATTAAGAAGTGTAGGGCTACCGGCCAGAAAATGGGACGTCCCTCTACATACCGCAAGTCCGTTGAAGATTACCGCAGGCAGTACTCCAAGGAAATATCGCTGCTGCGGAAGATGAGCCTCAAAAATGTCAGCGCCATCACCGGCACCAGCATCAACACACTGCGTCGGTTGAAGGCTATGTTTCTGGCAGAGGGTGCCAAATAAAACTTTATTATAACATGACATGTATTTTGATCTGGTCAAACATCATTTTAGGTATTAAATTGATATGCATCGATTTTTGATATGTCATTATTTTTATTGTCAGCATTTTAACCTGTTTTTTTATGTACTGGTGGGGTCTATTGTTAATCTATACCCTGCCATTACATTTGATAATCTCCGGCCATTGAAGTTTTTTGCGGTTCTTCGTAAATCTCAGTACCGATGAAAGGTGATAATAGTAGATGTCAGACAGAAAGACTGGATTGTTCAGCAGCTCTATATCCTGTGCTATATGCCTAGCTGCGCAGTAGCCACGTATCTCCTGATAGTTCAGCCTCACCTCAAAACGATACAGATACCGCGGCCGGCCATAATAATCCAAAATGTAATTCTTGCCACTGGTGGTTTCAATCTCTGCCCGCTTATCGTAACTCTGCACAGTCGTTCCTTTGAATTTGTTTTTTATGGCTTTGACTTGCCGTATGGTAACGGTTGGACACTGAAGCCGGTCGAGGGAGGTGCCGTAATCGAAAGAAAATCCTGGGATTGCTTGTTTTCGACCTAGTACATTCTGTACGCACTTACCGTTGAAAATGGTATTCACCGTCTTGTCCCGCAGCATCCTCTTGATTATTGCACTGATGCTCTTTCCGTAATCGATGGCGATGTCTATCGCTGTAAAATTATTGAAGGTGAGCCCAACCAAATCTGGGAAGGATAGTACTTCTTGGAACAAGTCTGCCTCATACAAGACGTGGTTCTCTATCTCAATGTGGCAGTAGTTGTTCGCTTTGGCGCCGTAACGCCCAAATTTGAGGACGCCTACCTCTTCCAGACCTCGCGTCCCCGCAAGAAACATCGAGAAAAAAAACTCAAAGCGATCGCCAATCCGCCGGATCAAAACGAATGGATTATATACCAGACGCTGGCCTACCTCAACATGTGAGAGTTCGTCTAGCAAAAGAGGGTCTGCAACATAGCAGACCCTCAACCCATCAATTACCGGCTTTCCGAGGCGTTCATTCTTGGACATTTTACCCGTTCATTTCCTAATCATCATTGGATATACCCAAGTAATCGTTCATCGTCGTGTGCCCACTCTCGGCGTCTGGTCGATGTTCTACTGTTTCCCAGTAATCTTTCATTGACTGGCTGATGTGCTGTTTGTGCAAATCAGATTTGTGTCTGCCGGCGCATGATTGAGAAATTTTCTGCTTGTGCTCGTCAGAGAGCTCGCGCCATTTTCGTTTGTATTTGTTCATCTTATCACCAGGCATTTTCGCGCCTTCAGCAATAAATACAGGAAGTGTGGCAAAAAAGACAAGCGTAGTAGGATTATATTTCGCTGGTGCCGGCTTCCATTTCGCATGCACGGCAGTCCCCACGCCTGTTATACTTACCTATTCCTTATTGAAAAAAAGCGACTGACATTGGTGATTATCAGCAAGTTGAGAGGGAAGGAAGGGGGTGAATTTCGATTACAAATATTGCCAAAACGAGGTGGAAAAATGCGACTAAAATATATTAAAATATTGTATATCAATATAGGTTCAAGTTCGCTCTCAAAAAAGGTAAAAGTATCTCGAACCCGCAGGAACTGCATTATGTGCATGTCCTATCGTGCGACTGACGAATATAAGTTCTTGGTAATCAATGGGGGTTGAGGTTCCCCCCTCACCGCGTTAAAAGACCTTATGCGCTTTCAAGCACATAAGGTCTTTTTCCATTAAAGAAGTTGTGCCCTCTACCAAAGGCGGAAGTCAAGTTTGTCGGTTGTGCCGTCTTCGAATACAAGCTCGATGCCGATCGGGCCAAAGCGATGGTTGCATGCATATTTGATGCGTGAGATGCCATCTTCGTTGAGCTTACCTTCAATCTCAATGACCTTGATTTTGCCAATGAACCATTCGTAATCGTTGTCGGTGGACACATGGGTCACCTTGCGACCGTCGGCGAATTTGTCGCCTTCCTTGGCATCGTAGCGGACCACAACGCCATCCAGAAAGCCGGTCTGATTCTCGATGCCCTGGTCGGTAAATTTAAACTTCACGTCGTGAACGCGTACAGAATTGCCATCGACTTCGAAATACTTGGGATGGTTCTTAAAGACTTTAAGATAGCGCTCGTCTGTCACGGTCATGGTGCCGGCAAACTCCGACACGCCATTGGCGCAGTCCACAATACTGATGTCGACATCGGAGAAGCCCTCGTTGCCAAGGCGCACTTCGGTGCCCGCTTCGCCAATGGTGGCGGGTTCACCGCCAATGTGAGTTTCCTTCACGCAGCAGACAACCCCCACAAATGCCAGGATAACTAAAATGGGAAAAATTACTTTTTTCATATATATACTTTTTTACAGTTGTCGAAAATATTCAACTCTCTTACAAAGATACAGACAAACTCTCATCGAGGCAGCTCACTGCTCAAGTGGTAGCCGCAGCCGGGCTCTCTAGAATAATAAAAGCCGTAGTCCAACCGTTTATGCCAATAAGAGTACCACGTATCTCCTTCGCTGTTCTGACGGGAAGTGGCATAATGCCAGCCAGATCCAAAATACCAAGTGATTTGGGCCCCTTCATAATAGCTCGTGCTCCAACTGTATTCGTACATCTGGTCATAGCGGGGCGTGAATCCCGATGCACGCATCTGGTCGAACACGGCCGGAACCGTACACTTCAAGCTGGGGTTGTTTTCAATTGACAGGTTAGCCATCGAAGGGGTGCCGGAGATGCTGAAAGAGGACAATTGCGTTTTCCCGGCATAAAGGTTCCGGAGCTTGGGGCATTCTGTCACAGAAAGCGTTTTCAAGTTGCTGTTACTAACATACAAGTCTTCTAGGTGTGTGGCTCCTGTAACAGTCAGCGCTTCACACGTGTGGGTTTGAAAACTGCGGATTCCGCTGCCCACAGTAAGACTTTTTGTATCCGGGCACTCTATAGACAAAGCCACGCCGTAACCGGAAGATTGGGCGATGTTTGCAATTAAGGCGCTGGTTACATCTATCGCGCCATTCAAAGATACGCGCTCCAACTTGGGGCAATTCTTTGCGGAAAGGGACGTTATCCTGGAGTCATCCGGGGCTTCAATACTAATGGTTTCCAGGTCCGGACAATTGTCCGCAATTATTTCCGAAGCCTCGGTGTATGTGGCATCATATCCTCTAGGACCCCATCTTCCCAATCCAAGGTGGGTTATACTTGTACCGCTGATATCAAGCTTATTGGTAACGAGAGGGAAAGAATACATAGACTTCGAATGGCACTCGAAAATCTCTGCAACCACAAAACCTCCGCTTTGGTTGGGACCCCGCCAGGTCTTGTTCCTGATTGCGATTCCGTCAAAGGTTTCGTCTGTTACTTCTATGCTGGAAAAATGTCGGACACTCCCATCGGGTTCCAACTCAATCCTCCAGCGGAAATCTTCGGAACCACTCATTTTATGGTTGAACCTGAGATTGTTGCCTAATTCCCACTCATTCGGAAGGTCGATGACGAGCTGGTAATTACCCAACGAGGGCCAATAATCAATATCTATGTTTTTCATCAGACTCAATGGCACATCATCGTCCCAGTTGCATCCTTCCCAATTCCCCCTACCCTGTGAACGGACATTGTCAAGAATCGCTCTCACATCCGATTCAATATTTCCGTAGCTTCTCAGGCCATATACTGGATAAAGTGGGAAAACCTGATCATTATATTTCCACGCAACATACGCTTCATAATACCGCCCAACATCCAGTCCGGAAACAAGAGCTTCGGTTTCATAGGAAGATATCTCGCCTGCCATTAGTTTTGTCGCATCATCCTCGGAAATGGCAAACGGAAACTGCAAAGTGGATTGCAACGGCATAGAATCGTTATAAAGTAAAACAATAAGCGATCCAGATTCTGAACATCCGGAGAATACCGACGGCGCATTCACGTTGAGTTTAACCGCCATTTCGCTCCCTCGCTGTTCAATCTGTACATTATCTTTGTCAAACGGGGGGAAGAATTTGTAAGACTCCTGCGGGAACGTCACCGCAGGGAGATCATATTTGTCGGAATAACCAACTGCACGGAAATTCAAGCTGGCCTGCACGACATAAGATGTGGAGTACTCCGCGGCCCGGATTCCCTCGGCAACATAATAATTTGGATAAAACCAATTCTGTCCTTCCGGAATCTTGGTCAAGTCTATGCTGGTGCTTACCGCCTCCCGCCTTGCCACGTTCAGTATAATACCGGCGGAAATGGCATCACCGTAAATACCCAGCGCCGGCCCGATGCCGATGCCATAACTGAACCCGCCCTCTATCTTTGGCCCGCAGGAATACTCTGTTTCTTCAGGCGTGAAGTCGCTTGTGGTGCTTTCTCCGCTAAGGCCGTTTATTTCATCGTAGTGGAGGTGCGAAGATGAGTGCATAACCGAACTGACGGATGCCACGAGCGATATCTTGCCATCCACTCCCACATTGGCATAAATATCTACAGACGGCGTCAACAATACCGGCCCGACGGGTATTGCGGCAAAATAAAGCGACAGCAGTTTGAAAGCCTTATCCAGAGATTCGCCGATTGCAAATTCTATTTCCGCTCCGACTTTGACATCGGCATCCACCTTGAAATTGAATGTAGAAATCTTCCAGTCCCCGACAATCATCTGGAGCTTCAACGCAAGATCTATAGTCATTTTGGGCGTGAGAGTCAAACCCAGAGGCAAATCCCAGGAAACTTCCGGCAGCACAATGTGGAACTTGGTCATACCCGCCGCTTTTGTGCGCAAGAACTCCATTTCCTGCCCCGACGCGTCCACGATACGTGTGACATACGAATCCAAATCTATCCCCTCCATATTGATATTAAGGTCTTTGAACGCTTCGTTGACCTGCATTGTTGCATAGTAGAACTTATAGCCTCCGGCATCCTCCTGCATATCGTAGATCTTTGCAAGAAGGCCGTCCGGAAGGACTTCCGTCGGCGTGTTTATTATCAACTTGGATGGCACGGTGGGAAGCAGCTCTGCCGGTACGTTTTTGTCCACGATAAACATCCCCGGCTCCCAGAAAGTGATATACGATACCAGTCCCTTCGGAGCAACGACAGCATCTTCGCTTAGTGTGTATGACACCTCAACATCCTCCAAATCGGACGTTTCGCCGGCAGCCTCCTGCCTGATTGTCACCTCCTGCGTCTTGTCACCGTAAGACACTATTATCTTGCCTGTCCGCTCCGCGGTACCTGTGTTTTCAGAAACGATTACGGTAAAAGCCGAACCGTCTTGAGACACCGTTATCCAGTCTGTATTTCCTTCAGCGGCAGTCGCAGAAAACGTCTCGGAATTGGTCGTCACGCTGAAGGACTGTATGCCGCCATACGAAGAAAAAACCATCTTGTCGGCAGACAAGGTAAGAGTAAGCGTTTTATCCCCACCTTGGTCCGGCTTCTGCTCCTGCTCTTGGTTTTGCTCCTGTTCCTGCTTCGGATTGACCTTGTGAACACAAGATACCAATACCAGAGCCATTGCTGTTATAAGGGTGATTGTTCGTTTCATCGGTGGTGGTTCAAAGATTTGTTGTAAAGGTATTATTTATTTGTCTAATAAACAATTATCCTTACCTTTGGATAAATCATTTCCATTGAATCCATTATGAAACGACTTCTCACTCTGCTGTCACTGTGTGCAGTGCTGCTGACGACTTTTTCCTGCGGCAAACCCCAACCCGAGCCCGAACCAGAAGGTCCGGTGACAGTGACAGGCATATCCGTGGAACCCGCTTCCCTGAGCCTCTCTGAAGGCCAGGAGGCCAATCTGTTCGTAACAATTGCCCCCGACAATGCCACCAACAAAGACTTTACCGTATCGGTAAGCGATGAGACCGTGGCCACCGCCGCCAAGGTGGGAGACAACCGCGTCACCGTCACCGCCGTAAAAGCAGGCACCGCCACAGTCACCGTAAAAAGCGCCGACGGCGGCAAGACCTCGACCTGCTCTGTGGAGATCGCGGCGGCAGAGATTCCCGTGGAAAGCATCTCGTTTGGTTTTGAGGAAGATGAGATTGATGCCTCTCAGATTGGACACACCTTCCGGCTGCCCATCAACTTCTCTCCGGCGGATGCCACCAACCTCAACAGCTTTGTCGCAACCAGCAGCAACCCCGATGTGATTGCGGTCACCGAAGAAGGCTTTCTTGTAGTGGGGCCCGGCACCGCGGTCATCACCCTTTCCAATGCCGACGGCAGCGTGAGCACCTCCTGCACCTTCACCGTACTTGCTCCAGTCATACAATGGGTGAAGATGGAATATGAGAAACTCCCTGATATGTCCATTCCCCGCGCCGATATGGCGATTTTCTACTGTGGAAACGAACTGGTGGTGGCAGGCGGTCATACAACCAATTTTCACCCCACAAACCGCGCTGAATACTTTAATGTCGGCGGTTGGACAGAAATGAC
>JAFZBQ010000029.1 GCA_017561665.1 Bacteroidales bacterium
CCCGACTGTTCCGCCGACATATATCAGCTGATGGCAGGCCTATGCGTCGCTGCCCGTCTCGGCCTGGAAATGCCGGAGGCAGAGGCCCTGGCACTGGCGAAGGAGAAATATGTGGATATGGACATCCATAAGGCGGAGAACGCCGCCCGGCTCGCCACTCTCGACTGCCTGCCAGCCTCGTGCGAGGAATCGGCCGCCTGCCTGGACAAGGCCCGGGCAAGCTATGAGGCTATGGGCGTCTTCCCGCCCAGAATGGTGGACGGCATCATCAAGGGGCTGCGGTCTTTCAAGGACGCCGACCTGCGTGCCCGCGTCGCCGTCACGCCGTCGCTGATGCATACCCTGGTGAAAGAGTATTTTTACTGCGGATAGAGAAACAAAACATATAGACTATGAAAAAGACATTGATTGCAGCCCTCGCGCTGCTGATGCTGGTCTCCTGCGCCCCCAAGAAGAGCGCGTTGACCGTCTCGGGCCTCGATCCCGCCAATTTCAAGGCAACTTACAACGACTTTCCGGTGGCCCTTTACACCCTTAAGAACAATGCCGGAATGGAGGTGTGCATCACCAACTTCGGCGGGCGCATCGTCTCCATCGCCGTGCCCGACCGCAAGGGGGTTATGCGCGATGTGGTGCTGGGCTTCGACCGCATCGCCGACTATTTCCCGGAGAACAACGAATCCAATTTCGGCGCGGTAATCGGCCGCTACGGCAACCGTATCAACCAGGGCCGCATCACCATCGACGGCGAGACATACCAACTGCCGCAGAACAACTACGGCCATTGCCTGCACGGCGGCCCCGAGGGCTGGCACTACAAGGTTTTCGCTGTGGTCGAGGCCGACGAGAGCCATATCAAACTGGCGCTTGAATCGCCCGACCGCGATGCGGGCTTCCCCGGCACCGTAAATGCCTCCGTGACATATACGCTGCTGCCCAACAATTCCCTGGACATCGCCTACGAGGCTGTTACTGACTCACCGACGGTTATCAATATGACAAACCACTCGTATTTCAACCTCTCCGGCGATCCGGCAAACCATACTATTCTGGATGACGAGCTGATGATTTGCGCCTCCGGATTCACTCCTATAGACGATACCTTTATGACATCCGGCGAAATCGCTCCGGTAGAGGGCACTCCGTTCGATTTCCGTGAGCCCAAACTGATTGGTGAGCGCATTACTGAGGACAATCAGCAGCTGGCCAACGGCCACGGCTACGACCATAACTGGGTGCTTGATACCGAAGGTGATATTACCCGCGAAGCGGCAGAGCTTTACTGCCCCGCCACCGGCATCGATATGAAGATCTACACCACCGAGCCCGGCCTGCAGGTCTATGTCGGCAATTTCCTTGACGGCAGCGTAAGGGGCAAGAAGGGCGTGGCATACGAGGTCCGCACCGCCATCTGTATGGAGACGCAGCACTATCCCGACTCGCCCAACAAGCCTCAGTGGCCGTCGGTGGAACTCCGCCCCGGCGAAGTCTACACCAGCCACAGCATCTACGCTTTTTCAGTGAAATAGATTATCTGGTCCAGCCTTCAAGCGATTCGCACTTGACGCAAGTCAGGTTATTTCACCATACAGATGTCGTAGAAGTCTCTGATGTTGTTATCTACGATCCAGTTGATGTAGGTCATGAAGGTCCAGGCCATCAGCTGATAGCCGGCGGCGTTCATATGGCCCTTTTCAAAATAGCGCTTCTGCAACTCAGGGTCGCGGAAGTCCTGGCCGTATTTTTCAAGGTCGATCAGATACACGTTGTCGAAGATTTCCGGCATCTTTCGGATTTCGGCACTGAATTCCTCCTTGCCGTAGAGCGTGGGCAACGTCACCACAAAGAACCGCGCCCCCGGTTGTATGGACTTCACGCGCTGGATGATGCCGCCGTAGTAGCCGATGAAGGTTCCGGCGTTCTTAGTGTAATCGTCAAGATTGATGTCCTTATGCGCGTCGCCGGGCTCGTAGCCAATCCGGTCGTTGCAGCCCAGAGCCACGATGTATGCCTGGCACGGATGAGCCTTGGCGCTGATGTCGCCGTTGCGGTTCACAGGATAATCCCAAAAATTCGCTATCCATCCCTGCGCCGTTTCTCCTCCCTGGGAGAAATTGTACCCCACGGCGCCGCCTATAGCCGCCACTATCCGCTGGCCCCAGGAATAATCGTAGTTTTCGTGCCATACGGTGGAGCCGTCTTCGCGTAGATATTCATACTCGCCGCTGCACATCGAATCGCCGATGAATCCCCAGCGGTGGAAAATGGTGCACCAGCCGGGCTGCTGGGAAATTGTTGCAATCGGGTTAACTTCCTGCGCCTGGACGACGAAGGAGATGAGGATAAAAAGGGTGACGGTTATTCTTTTCATATGATATGTTTTTTACAAAGATAGAACATATCTTTGCTATATGAAAGTCAATACAAACGGCAAATTCTACAAGTGGGAGGTGGTGCTCCTGCTATGGGTGGCGTTCTTCCTGAATCAGGCGGACCGCCAGGCTTTCAATATAGTTTTGCCGCAGATTCAGGCACATCTGGGGGTTTCGGACAGCACTATGGGCCTGCTGGCCACTCTTTTCAACGTGTTCTACGCAATCACGGTGCCCTTCGCCGGCTATTTTGCCGACCGCCTGAGCCGCAGCCGCCAGATTTGGATCAGCACCCTCATCTTCTCTACCGCAACGCTTCTGACAGGCTTCTCCGGAGGCATTTTCTATTTTATCCTTTTCCGTTGCTTCGGAATGGGAGTGGGACAGGGTCTTTTCGGGCCGACCTATACCGGCATTATTGCGGAATATCACGACTCCCGCACCCGGGCACGGGCCATGGCGCTGCATCAGACGTCGTACTATGTGGGTGTCATCGCCTGTGGTTTCCTGGCCGGCAAGGTGGCGGAGACGCTGGGCTGGCATTACGCGTTCTACATTTTCGGCGGGGCGGGTATACTGTTCACCGCAGTTCTGGCGCTCAGACTAAAGGACAGGCCCGAGGCTGCCGCCGATGAAATGTCCGGACCGCCGGCCACCGAAATCCAACCGGCCGACGAAGTTCCGGCGGCGGAGCACGTCTCCCTGCCCGGCGCGATCAGGGCCATATTTCGGGTGCCGACCGCCTGCTGTATGCTTGTGGCTTACTGCGGCCTCATCTTTGGCCTGAACGGCTATCTCACCTGGATGCCGAAATACCTTCAGGATACTTTCTCGCTGAGTCTGTCGTCGGCCGGCTTCCACTCTATGTTCTGGACACATGCAGCGGCTTTCGTAGGAGTGCTGGTGGCCGGGGCGCTTTCCGACAGGATAGCCAACCGACCCCGCGGCGGCCGCAACCGGCTTCTGCTTCAGGCGGCCGGACTGCTTCTGGCAGCGCCGTGCATTGTGCTGATGGGCCTTTCAAGCACATTCTTGACCGTTTGCGCAGCCCTCGCCGGCTTTGGCTTCTTCCGCGCCTTCTTCGACGCAGGCACTTACGCCGTGCTCTACGATGTGATAGAGTCCAAATATTACTCGATGTCCTCTGCCGTACTCATCTTGTTCGGCTTCGGCA
>JAFZBQ010000030.1 GCA_017561665.1 Bacteroidales bacterium
AAAAGGCATCCTGGTCTGCAGATATACATATTCCTTTGCCTTGCGGCTTGGAACATCAATCTCGTATGTCATCCAATGGGCGTCTACAATAGAGACGGGATTCTCTATCTTGAGCAGAACGTCCCGCCACAGGCCCGCACTTACCAGGCGTGGCATAATGTCCCAGCCGTAGGTGCTGGGGGCACGGCGTACGTATGCACTCTCTTCGTTTGAAAAATTACCGATGCTGAGCGTGCCCAGGAAGTATTTCTGAGCCTCCAGCACAGATGAACGGATGATTACTTCAAGGGTGTTTTCTGCCTGAAGCAGCTTAGTGACGTCATATTCGTGCTCAATAAGCATATTGGCGGCACTGCCGATATGCTCTCCGTTAAGGTAAATCTCCGCAAAAGTATCTAGTCCCGCAAAGCAGAGGGTTACCCTCTGCCCTTCTTTGAGTTCGGGACTCGTAAAAGTCTTTATGAAGCACCATTGATACCCTTCCCATTTGCGAAGGGTGTAGATATTGTTGCCGATCATAGGGTCGACTATAAGACCTGCAGCCTGCAAGTCAATTTCGACATTGCCCGGAACAACAGCCTCTATGGTCGTCCCCTCTGCGGCCGCAGCCTCTTCCGGTGTCAATACCGCAGCGGGAGGCTGAGGAAAGAACTTCAGGCTCCATTTTCCGTTAAGGGAAACTTCTGCGACGTGGCAGTAGCCAATCGCCGAAACAAGCAGCAAGGCCGCCAGCAACAATATCCTTTTCATAGTGCTATTCGGTTACAGTTTTGAATCTTTCGTTGTATTCACGCATCAGATTAAAGGCCATATTGCCGTAAGGCGTATCGGCCTTGAAACTCCACTCGATATCGCCCTTGAGAGCATAATTCCACATCAGGGAGACCTGAACTCTTTGAGCATAATAAGAGATGAAGTGCTTTCGTATCATCAAAGAGTCCCCTTTGGCAGTCGCCGGACCGGTAAACTCACCCACATAGTATACTTTGTTCAACTGAGCCGCCGCCTGTTTGGCATAACTGATCTGTTCGCTGCGACCTACCGTTCCCTTATCTGAGAATACACGTGCATCTTCATATATATGCTCTGACATTCCAGTCATCGGATCTGGATTGAAAATGCCGCATGCTTCAACGTACTCGTCAAAAGAGTCTGTGCCCCAGCTGGCGAATTGCATCTGGTGCAATTGAGAATTTCGCATAATACTGTTGCCGCTGGCAATCACTCGGTTGTGGGGGTCAAGTGTCTTGATGAGATCTGCGAAACCCTTGTAAGCAGTTTCTACCGCGCGCGCTGGAATGTCTGCATAACCCGCCATCGCAATGTCGGCCGCCAGGTTGAATTCGTTACCGAATTCCCACATCGCCACGCACTTATGGTCTTTGAGGGTGTTTACGATATCGGTGGTGTAACTGAGCATATGGGCGTACGTCTTGCTGGATTTGTCACCCCACGCTGCCGGAACTTCCTTGTAATAATCGGGTACGGAACCAGTATTCCAGAAGATAGAAGGCACCAGCAGGATATGGGCCTCGTCACATAGATCTGCCAGATGGTCAAGGTTATCCAAGAACTTCTGCTTCTGGTCAAAATAATAGTGGAACTGAGATGAAGAATACGGACTACCACTGAAACGGACAATAGGGACCTGTTCTTTCTTTAAGACCTCAACCGTCTCCTCCATATTGGTGGTATTCATCCCGTTGGATTCGTGACACTGCACAAAGAAATTATAGCAGTTCATACCGGAAACATAAAGCAATTTGCCTCCCAGGTACATTCTGGGAACGGTTGCCCCGTTCACGATATGCTGTCCCTGCTGGATACCAATCGCTCCAGAATAATCATCAGACCAGTAACGGTCCAAGGCACTTCGAGTATCTTTTTCAGGGTTGTCTGGAGTATCCACGGGGTTACAGCCACTGGCTGTCATCATCACTAATAACAACACCAGGGCTGATAGTTTGTACACATTATCCATATACTGTTTTAAGAAAAAGGGGCCGGGCCGATGCCCGGCCCCTTAATTAAACATACTCAGACAGACCTGTTATTCTGCGTGTTTCATACAACGGACAGCCTGACCGAAACCGCGGGGGTAGTTCATATGCGCATCACCCGGTACGGCCCTGAATGCTTCCTTATCCTTATCACCCCAAGCGGCAGACTGATCGGTCCAAACAGTTGCATAAGGATCCCACCAGCCATGACCGACGCAATAAATAAATGAGCTATTGGGAATAAAGATTATACCACCATTGCCGAGAGTAATACCTCCATCTACAGATACACAATATGAATTATCCGGGCCATATGCAGTATTCAATGCCCACATAGAGGCAACACGGTATCCTTTAGGGCAGGGATCAAAGAGAGCCTTGAATGATGTAACCTTGTCGTTCCATACACCAGGATCCTGAGTATTGGACCCCCAGAGCCAATTGTTGCTCTCTACAAGCCAGTCACCATTATCGCCTGTGTTGGCGTGAGCGATATACACATTGGGATTGGCAATAGAGTACGAAATCGTATTGTCCTCACCGGCACCTTTTTCTGTGCAAGGATATGAATACTCGCTGCCTTCGAATCCAATCACGCGTGAGAACGGATCCTTGCGGCCCCACTGATAGTACATTCCGAATGCTGCCTCGCCGTCAGCTGCAGTGCTACCGAGTGCACCGAGGTTACGGTCCATAAGTTCCCAGGGAGTGTCAGGAATAGCAACGGTAGAGAAGCCTTCTGTGCTCCAGATATGCCAGCTCCAGAGTATTGTACCATCTGCGGCCGTTGCAGCAACCAGAGCGTTGCCATCAAGGGCTTTGGGCACACTGAAGCAGATGTAGCCATCTTTCAACTGTATATCTGTAATAAGGTCGTTAACCTCAGTCCATACCAATTCAGCACCAGCAGGGTTGATGGCAGTAGAAGTAATTGGGAATGTAGAGTGAAGACCTGCATCGCCGTTACCCATTACAGTAGCTTTGATTTTGTAGTCACCCGCAGCAGTTATAACATAGCTGTTTGCAGGACCGTCAAGTTCTGTGTACACCTTGGGCTTGGGAGCAGCATCCTGATTAACTGTCAATGTTGCAGTTGCTTCTCCGCAAGTAAAGGTTACCTTACCCGTACGAGGTTCGTAGTTGGGGTTCGGAGCTACGGTAACAGTAGAACCTGATACTGTAATCCAGTCCACGTCAGATTTCGGAGTGAAATCGCCGCTCGCCGTAACAGTCAGATTGACAGCCTCACCTTCGTAAGATGCAGTCCAGGTTTCGGTGTTGAGTTTGATGGAATCCTTTGTGGGTTCGGGTTCCTTCTTGCAGCCCACAACAATAAGTGCGAGCACAAGTGTCAATGCAAAAAACTTTTTCATTTTGTGTTTGATTAATAGGTTGGTTTAATGTGTGAATATGAATAAATGTGTGATGAATATTAGTATCCGGGGTTTTCCTTAAGGTTAGGATTGACAGCAGTCGTCCCATTACCGATAGGCAGGTAATAATTACTCTCCGGGAATGTCGGATCAGTAGTCTTGCTGTCGATATGGTCTTCGAATTCTATCCAGAAACGAGGCTCTGCGGTTCTCTCGCCCTTATCATTAAGAGATGCTTTATATGATGGCAAGTCTAGCACATAGTAAATACCGGTATGTGGCTGGGAGAGTACATCTTCCGCAATGCGCCAGCGTCGTACATCCCAATAGCGATGGTTTTCGAAGCAAAGTTCGCACAGACGCTCCTTGCGGATAGCATCACGGTTGATGCTGCCAAGTTCGGCCACACCGGCACGACTGCGGATCTGATTGACAGCATTTAGAGCATCCCCTGTGCGGCCCACTTCAAAGCAGGCTTCGGCATAATTCAGCAAAATCTCTGCATACCGGAATATTATGTAATCGGTAGTAGAGCAGTTGAACCAGTTCATACAATCGCTGGTAGGGTCAAGATACTTGGCGACGCCAAATCCTGTATGTGAGATGGATGCACGTGCAAGTTCGTTCATCTGGTCGCCCCAGCACATCAGACCCTCATAAGTATTATTCGTTACATCATAATAGGTAGAGCCATCAGCCAGACGGATACCCTTATAAAGGCTGACAGTATCGTTACCCCATGGCGTTCCAACAGCTCCTGCCCAACGGTAGCCATTGGTCCAAGTCCAAGCCCTCAAACGAGGGTCTCGCTGGCCGAAAAGTTCATCCATAGTCCATGTCTTTGACGTCAGAGTACTGCGTGAAACCTTTCCGGAACGGCCGTCCATATAATCGAACTGCTCGATAAAGTCGTAATAAGGAAGCGCATACTGTCCTACGCTCCAGGCATTGGGCTTGGGAGACATACAAACATCCCAACTCCAAAGATCGGAGCTGAATTGTCCAGCCACACCCTGATGGTGCTTTGCCAGCAACACCTCGGTGTTGTTCTTGACCAGGAATACATCCTCAAGGTTCTTAACATAACCTTTGCCCATACTGCCCTTGTAAAGACCGTGGCCGCTCTTTGTCATTATCTCATCGCATGCCTTGATGGCTGTCTCGTAATAGCCTTTAGCTTCTGATGACTCAATGCCCAAGATACCATCCATTTGTACGGTGCCATACTGGGCAATACTACCGGCATACAGTGCCGCACGGGATGCCAGAGCCAAAGCAGCCCACTTGCTTGCACGTCCGCTGTCGGGATTCTCATCGAGATACTCAGCTGCGTCAAGAGCTTCGTTAATAATGAAATCCCAGCAATCCTTTTCTTTATCACGAGGGGGATATATCTCCTTTTCATCGGCATCTAGTTTTGTTTCGGTCTTGATGAGCGGAACGCCGCCATAGCGCTTGACCATAGCAAAATAGTTAAACGCTTGCAGGAACTTGGCCTCAGCCTGACGTGCCTTGGCGGTACTCAATTCGGAGGTTTCCATGCTCTCAATGAAGTGATTCAGCTGCCGGTTCAGATAATAACCATTGCTCCACCAGCGCAGATAACTGCTGCTGTTCTGGATGCCGTAAAGCTTCATACCGTGATTGTGAACCTGGGAACCGCGCTCACTTATCTTAGCTTCGTCGGCAACGGTTGTCATATGGATTGGGCCCTCTCCCTGAGCAGAATAGCCAAGGTTTACATTCCAATTAGCCCCTCTGCTGAAATCAATATTGACCGGTGATTCACCATACGTACAGAGAGCGTCATTTATCATAAACACACTCATCGCATAGAGGTTTGCCAGGTGACTTTCTATCAAGAATTCATCCTGCCATACCTGTGCATCGGTATATTGATTCGTAGGAACCTGGTCCAGAGGATCGGTACATGAAACAGCCGTGAAAAAAGCTGCAAGTATAAAAGCGTAAATAATCTTTTTCATAACCATTTCGTGTTTAATTATAATACAAGGTTGCAGCCAAGACTTACCGTATACTGTTGAGGATAAGAGAATCCGACGGTCCCGGTAGACTCGGGATCGACGCCGTACTTGCTGATATTACTCAATGTAAAGAGATTCATGCCGCCCGCATATATACGGAACTTGGTTATACCCGCCTTTTTAGTAATGCGTTCAGGAATTGTATAACCCACAGCCAGGTTCTTCAGACGTGCATATGCGCAATCGCGGTTGTAGAAATCTGTGGTGTAGCCATTGATTACAGCACCTGCAGGGCGGCTTACCAGAGCGTTGGGATCCGGATTGTGACGGGCGTCAAAGTAGAGATTGCAGTATGTGGATGTATTGCGGTCATAGCTCAGTCCAATGGTGTAGCCCCAGGCCCCCTGGATGAGAGCCTGCAGGTCGAACCCACGCCAAGCCAGATTGACGTTCAGACCGCCCATCCAATGCGGCATGCTGCCCTTGCCGATAATCTGCATATCACGCCAGTTGATAACGCCGTCGTCGTTTGTATCCAGGAATATCACATCTCCAGCCTTGATAGTAGCGTTGTCGTTATTAAGGTCATCGAAACTGTTGGGCCATGCTGCAGCATCTTCATCGGTAGCAAACAGGCCATCTGTTTTATAACCGATCTGAACGTCTGTATATTGACCTTTTTTTACATTCAGCCTGATACGGTCGGGATCAGTTTCTTCGGCCTGATCGTAAAAAGTCCATTTGGTGCGATTATAAGAGACGTTGGCGCTAATATCGTAGAAGAAGTCACCGATGCGATTCGCAGTGCCCAGCATCACCTCAAAGCCGCGGGTGCGGGTTGCGTTCAGGTTTTCCTGGGGGAGCGTTGCGCCAAAGGTCGTCGGCAGGCTCTGGCTGCGATAACCGGGGATGCCGGTACGGTCTCTCTGGAATAAATCCACCTCTCCATAAAGTTTGCGACCCCACACCGAATAATCCAGGCCGACATTATAGATACGCATCGTTTCCCAGGTCAGGTCCTCGTTTGCCATACCTTTTGAAATAAGGCCGTTATAACTTGTATCGCCAAATGTATAGTACAAATCATAACGATAACCGGTAAGATAGTTGAAATCTGCCACGGCATCGTAGCCGGAAGTACCCATGCTTGCACGAAGTTTAAGCATATCAAACGGACTGCCGGCCATGAAATCTTCCTTTGCAATGTTCCAGCCCACAGATACGCTGGGGAAATAGCCCCATCTGTGACCTTTGGCAAAGCGGGAAGAAGCATCGGCACGAAGGGTGGCCTCGAACAAGTACTTCTCTGCGTAAGAATAGTTCAGACGCCCGATCCAGGAACGGCGGCCGTAGTTGCTGCTGCCCGAGTCATTGACCGTAGTTTCCTTGTCACCGGACATCATCTCCTCTATTATCGTAGAATCAAAGTTCTCACGCGAAGTCCAGTAGTTGCGATAGTGACTCAATGTCGTTTCATACATAGCCAGGGCCGATACATGGTGCAGGTCAAAATCCTGATTATATTCCAAAGAATACTGCTGGACAATCGTGCTGGACAGGCTTGTATCCATTCTCAAACTGCTGGGAGCCACAGAGCCTCCGGCAAAAGCATATTTATCCAACTTCTGGTTGTAAGTATAGAACTGACCTCTCTTGTGCATCCACTTAAGATCGTAGGTTCCGTATGTATACAGGATATTGGCCTTTGCCTTAAGGCCCGGTATATATCTGAAATTATACTCGCCAAAACCTGTAACCTTGAAATTATTGTTGTTTGTGCGGTAATAACCGCTATTGTCGATATTCACCGCCCAAATGGGGGAGCCGTTCTGCATATTGGCATATGAGAGAAGGCTCTCGTCCGGCAGATACAAAGGATAGCGGGGATCGGCAGAATAGATGATGCCCTCCCAGAAGTTTGTGCCATCCTGGAAGAGATCACCTCCGGAAGGATAATTCTTGCAGTCCTTCATATACTGCATATTCATACCCACGTTTATCTGATCTGTTACCTTCGCCGTCACATTTGTCTGGAAGTTGAATCTGTCGTAATAGCCGCTGTTGGGCTTGAACTGCAGTTCCTGACGGTTATATCCAAAGTATCCGTAGTATTTGATCCGATCGGTGCCGCCACTTATGGAAACGTTGTGATTCTGCTGAGGTGCATACTTGCGCACTACCTCATGATACCAGTCGGAGTTCAAGTACGCGGGATCTTCGCCCAGAGCATATGCAGCCAGATCTTCCTCTGAATAGGGGGCCCTGTCGGGATTCTTTCCCTGATTGAGATACACATCGTTCTGATACTGAGCCCTTTGACGGGAATCTGCAGGCAAAGTGGTCACGATGTTGCTCTGCATAGTCAGGGAAGAATTGACAGTAACGGTAGATTTAGCGTTTGCACCTCGCTTGGTTGTAACCAGAATCACACCGTTACCTGCACGGGCGCCGTAGATGGATCCGCTACCGTCCTTCAGAATTGAGATGCTCTCAATCTGTCCTGCATCCAGGTTCGCGATACTGCCCTCGATGCCGTCGACTATCACCAGCGGACTGCCGAAGCCGCGGATATTGAGGCTGGCGTTATCCTGACCGGGAAGACCGGATGTCTGTTTGGATACCAGACCGGGCAACTGGCCGGCAAGTACGTGGGTGGTATTGACAACCGGCGCCACGGTGATTTTGCCGGAGTTGATCTGAGCCACACTACCGGTGAGGGTAGCCACGCGCTGTGTGCCGTAGCCGACCACCACCGCCTCATCCAGGAATTCACTGTCTGTAGCAAGTACCACAGTAAGCGACGGAGCGGCCTTGACCTGCTGAGTTACATATCCTATGCAGGATACGGAGAGTGTGGCATTGTCCGCCACGATTATGGAGAAGCGACCACTGGCGTCGGTAACAGCCACATTTCGGTCGTTTCCCTTCTCCACCACATAAGCACCGACTACGGGCAGGTTGTCAGAATCCACAACCGTTCCTTTAGCGGTTATCCTGTTTTGCGGCTCGCCTGCTAAAGCGGTTAAGCAACCGGCAATAAGCAGAGCCAGAATCGCAAAGGCAGAAAAAAGCGTTGATTTCTTCATAGGCGTATATTTGCTAATAATATGATTACCAATTGTCTGTTCTGAATGGATAGAGCGGCAACCCGGCCAGGTTGGCCACATTGCCAAGCTGGAAATTTTTATAACAATACCTTACCGCTACGGGTTCATTGACTTCGGGACTAATTATTTCTATACAATCCCTGAAGATACGTCTTGCCGAAGCCTTATGAAAGATTCTGTCTTCTCCGGCAACTTCAAATCCCTCCAGATTCCCGGAACGATACAATCCTCCGAATTCATTATCAAGATAAACACTGACAATACTTCCATCAATCTTTATTTCTTTGAGGCGAGGACTATCACAAATAATATCCTTCTGCCCGTAGGTCTTGTTTAGCGCCACAAACGCCAGCCTCTCTCCTACCTTCCTTTTCTGGGAAGGATGTATCTGATTGATCTCCCAATCGTAGACACAATCGTTCGTGCAAATCATGCTGCTGTTTGGAATAACGTCCATTGCCTTGAACTGTATTTCACGCATATAAGCTGCACTGGTACCATCAGGATCGTCATACGAGTACGGAGCTATCTCCACGTAATAGAAGGGAACCTCTTCTCCGCGGCCAAACCCTTTGCGCCACTGATCTACCAACAATGCCAGACGCTGCGGATACTGATCTGCCGCATAGTGGATATTACTTTCTCCCTGGTACCAGATGATACCCCGGGCAGTGTAATTCTTAATAGGCCAATATGTTCCATTACCCCATACCAGCGGACGCAACCCCTCAATCTCAATAGAATTGATGGCTTTCTCGCTCACATTGACGTCTGTGTATTGCCTCAGGTTTTCTTCGTCCAGCCAACTCTCCACACACGTTGCCCCCATATCTGCCTGTATCAGGCCTATAGGTATATCAAGGGCCCGGTTCAACAACCGGCCGAAAAAGTATGGAATTGCATCACTGTATCTGATTGAGGAAGGTGTACATATCCGCCATTCGCAGGAAGCATCCTCAACAGGTGTCATACTCATCCTGGGCGGAATCTTAAGATATCTTACACCACCTGAATAAATGGCATCAACCACCGCTTGGTTATATTCCTCCACAGGACAGTCATCGTATCCTGCCATCGGCATACCCATATTGCTCTGGCCACCGCAAACCCAGATATCACCCACGATAACATCTTTGACTATGACTTTTTCTCCATCATTGAAAGTGATGGTCTGGGGGACAAAGCTGGCTGACGGCGTTTTCACCTTAAGGAAAAACCTGCCGTCGTCATCCGCCTTGACAGAGTACTTCTGCTTCGACCACGAAACACTCACCTTGACCATCTTTCCCTTGTCCGTCCATCCCCAAAGATTTGCCTCGCACTCCTGCTGAATCATCATCCCGTCGCTCAAGGCGTGTGGCAGCCTTACTTTGGCTTCCGTTGACAATCCTGACAACAGAGACAAAAACAGAAACGATGATATGAGTCTTTTTATCATTATTGTCTTGCCTTTTATATCGTAAACTTATGTATACCGCCACCGACGGTTTCTTCCCTGCCGTTGTAGCGGACGGTGGCCTGAATGTTGGCCGGCAGCGTAACAGTGTATATTATCCCTTCGGGGGCGCGGTGCCACTCGGCTTCGATAAGGCCCCTGACAGATTTATAGCTGGCCCTGGCCCAATCCAGGCCACCGGCGGTGAAGGGCTCGAAAGCCAGGGTACATCCGCCATCGGCATCCATTTCAAAGCGGATTCCGGCCAGGTATTTCACCATCCAGGCGCTTATGTCGCCCAGGAAGACGTGGTTGGCCGATGAATCGCGGAAGCCTTCCATATCAAGGGCCCAGCGCTCTGCCAGGGTGGTAAGGCCCTGGGATATCCAGCCGCCCCACGAAGGCACCTGATCTTTAACGAGCATCTGGAAGACCGTATCGGCATAACCGTATTCGGCCAGCACCCGGGGAACAAGCTTGCTGCCCACGCTGCCGAAATCCAGGAAATAATTGTTGTCCACGATGCTCTGGTTAAGGTTGTCCGCTACCTGCGCCTTGTATTCTTCAGGCACGATATCAAAGAACAGCGCCATCCCCTGCCCCGCCTGCGAACCGTTGCCGTACAGGCAGGTCTCTTTATTAAAATGCTTGGTGTTGATCAAATCTTTCAGGAAATCTGCTTTTTCCTGATATTTTTTGCCGTCCCGGCCCAGAATGGCAGCGTACCTGCTCATAAGAACATTCTGCCAATAGTAGAACAGCGAGGTGCTGTAGTCGGTCGGGGTCGGGGTATCGTAGTAAACCCAGTCGCCGATGCCGTAGGTTACGGTACCGTCCGCATCCAGCCTGCGACCCAGATAATCCAGATAACGGTCACAGGTGTCGAATATGGATTCAAATGCCCTGGTATCACCATAGTACCGAACCAGCGCATCGGGAATCATAAAGAAGGCGCTTGCCCAAACCGGGCCGATCCAGTCTTCGTAGCCCCATCCGGAGGTAGGAACGATGCCGGGAACATTGCCCTCTTCGTTCTGGCTGTCAATCATATCTCCGACCCATTTCTCATAGAAAGTCAAGCCGTCGTAATTCAGCAGCCCAAGGTCCTGCGCCAGATTTGCGTCGGCAGTCCAGCCGTTCTTTTCGCGATGAGGGCAGTCGGTGGGGATAGTCACCAGATTGTCCAGATAAGAGAGTTTGCTGGCAGCGTTTATCTTGTTTATCAGTTCGTTGGAGCATTCAAAGCTGCCCACCGGATCCACCTCGGTGTGGATAAAGAGCGCCTTGAGCGACTCCTCCGTAAGTTCCAGCGGCTGGCTGGTCGAAACTTCGACAAACTGGAAGCCGTGGTAGGTAAAGCTTGGTGTGAAAGTCTGGGCGCCCGCCTTGGTGTAGTAGATGTCGGTCTGCATCTCGAAGTCGGGCTTCGGATAGAAATATATGTCGATATTGCCCATCTGCAGAGAACCGTCCCCGTTGAGGAGTTCTCCGTGGTGCATCATTACCTTGACGCCTTCCGGCGCATCTTTCAAAGTCAAAGTCGTAACTCCGGAAATGTTCTTTTCGAAGCTGAATACATACAGCGTGTCTGAGAACTTCTGCATCTTCACAGCCGGCAGCTCTTCGCATACCACAGCCGGAGGGCACTGCTGCGAAACCAGCTTGGTGCCGGGTGCATCCACAACGGCAGCGGCCTCCCAGGCGGAGTCGTCAAATCCGGCCTCCTCCCACCCTGGTATCTCCAGACGTGCGTCATATATTTCTCCACTGTAGATATTGTTGGACAAATCCGGTCCGGTGGCACATTTCCAGCTGGCATCGGTAGGAATAATCTCCTTTGTGCCGTCGGTATGCCAGATATGCAGTTCTGCAATCATACGGGCACGGCCGCGCCAGGGAGCCTTTTCAAAGTCCCAGGTAGCCACGCGCTCGATTTCGTTGTAAAAGCCGTTGCCAAGCACCGCTGCGAGAACGTTTTCTCCCTGACTCAACTTGTCTGTAAGATCCAGCGTAGCATACAGGTTAGTCTTGCTGTAGTCGGTATAGCCGGGATCCAGCGCCGTAGGTCCTAGCGGGCTGCCGTTCAAAAACAGTTTGAAATATGCCGCCGCGCTTATGTACAGGCGGGCGTAAGCCACTTCGCGGTCTACGGTAAAGCTTTTGCGAAGCATAGGTGCCGGGGCAAAATCCTTGTCGTGAGAGTCGCTTATCCACTGTCCCTGCCATTGGGTGCCCGGCATAAATGCCGTCTCGAATCTCTGGATATCGCCCTTGAGACTTGCCCCGCTTTCCATCCGAGTGGTAACACGCCAGAAATAGGTGGAATGCGATTCCGGCGCCACTCCGCCATAAACTGCCCGTTGAACGTCGGAATTCACCACTCCGCTATCCCATACTATATCCTTGAACTGTGCGTCGCGGGCAACCTCTATCCTGTAGCTCTGCTGCATATCGTCCGCAGCGTTGTATTCCCAGCTGAAGCGAGGTGCCGGCGAATCGATATTAATAGGATTCACCTGATACTCGCAGCGGGGGTTCTCCAGAGAGGCTTTCGGGCCGCAGGAGACTGCCAGCAGGATGGTCAGCAATATGATTATGTTTTTCTTCATCGTTTAGCTAAATCGGTTAAGCACCTATATTATAATATATTCACGAGATTCCGGCGGGCGGTCTCAGCGTAGTTTCATCTCACATTCAATTATATACTTGGATTCTTTGGGGGCTATGCCCTGCTCTATCTGCGCCACCAGCATATCCATTGCGCTGGCGCCCACCCTGGCAATATTCATCTGGGCTATGCTCATTCTGGGCAGCAGTATCTCGAACTCCGGCAGGGAATGGATGCAAGCCCAGCGATTGCCGCCCTCATCCATTTTATCCACCTTGGAGAAATACACATAAGTCGGCACCACCAGCACGTGGGTCGTAAAGAATATGCCGTCCAGATCCGGGACATCGGCCAGCAGCGCACTCAGTTCGGTCTCTATCATCTGCTGGTCGGCGGCGGAGGCCACATTGCGTATCAGCTTTTCGTCCGGCTCTATGCCGGCATCCTTCAGCGCCCTCAGATAGCCTTCGTGGCGGGCCTGCATATTTACCAGATTGTGAGCCGTGGTAAAGATGGCGATCTTGCGGCAACCCTTGCCGATAAGGTGGCTTACAAGGCGATAGGAGCTCTGCTCGTTGTCCACACCCACGTAGGGGATGCTGCTGCCGGGCACCGGGCGGTCCACCAGAATCAGGTTCCCGCCGCCTGCGACATACTCGTCCAGCCAGGCCGCACCCTCGGTGGGGGTGACGATAAAGCCATCGACCCGGCGGCGGTTCAGGGAATCGACCAGGGCCGCCTCGCGGTCGTGATCCGACTCGGATGAGGAAATCATCACGGTGTAGCCATACTTTTCGGCCTCTTCCACAACGCTCTTGGCTATGCTGGAATAGAACGGGTCGGCCAGCGAAGATATCAGCAGGCCCACCGTTTTGGTCACGCCCAGCGACAGGCTGCGGGCCAGCATATTGGGCTGGTAGTTATGCTCGCGGACATAATCCCGGACCTTCTTCTGAGTGGCCGGACTGATCCTGCGGCTGTCGCCCTGTCCAGATAAAACCCACGAAACCGTGGCCTTGGAAAGACCCAGATCCTCGGCAATACTACCCAGTGACATCTTGTTATTTTGCCCTTCTGACGCCATTTTATGCTTAACCGGTTAAGTCTACAACAAAATTAAACAGAATTTTTCTTTCGACAAAGTAATTCTCACAGTTTTATTAGTATTTTTGTTACAAATTAGACTACTATGAGCAGAAACATTTTGGGACTGGACATCGGCGGCACGAAGTGCGCCGTTATATACGGAATTCTGGAAGGCGGCGACATACGCATTGCCGACAAAATCCGATTTGACACCACAAAGGCAGAAGAGACGATAGAGAATCTTCTCTCCACCACGGAAGAGATGATGGCCCGGCACGGCCTCACCGCCGCCAACACGGAGGCCATCGGCATCAGCTGCGGAGGCCCGCTGAGCAGCGCCACCGGCGTGGTAATGTCCCCTCCCAACCTGCCCGGCTGGGACAATATCCCCATTGTGAAGCTGGTCCAGGAGCGCACCGGCGTCAAGGCTGCGCTGCAGAACGACGCCAACGCCTGCGCGCTGGCAGAATGGAAGTTCGGTGCCGGACGCGGCAGCCGCAATATGGCCTTTTTGACATTCGGCACCGGCCTGGGCGCCGGCCTCATAATTGACGGCAAGCTCTACAGCGGCACCAACGATAACGCCGGCGAGCTGGGACACATCCGCCTTTCCGAATTTGGTCCGGTGGGCTACGGCAAAAAAGGCAGTTTCGAGGGGTTTGCCAGCGGCGGCGGAATAGCCCAGATTGGCAAGACATTCGTGATGGAAGCTATCCAGAACAACAAGAAAGTGTCCTGGTGCGCACCGGACAAGGTGAATGAAATCACCGCAAAGCAGATTGCTGAGGCGGCTGCCTCAGGCGATGAGATGGCCATCGAGATATATCACACCTCTGCCCGTTATCTGGGCAAGGGGCTCTCCATAGTGATTGATATTCTCAACCCAGAGCTCATAGTTATCGGCAGCGTTTACGCCCGCAACGAAAAGCTTTTCTACGATGAGATGATGAAGGTGATTCGTGAAGAAGCCCTCGCCGGCGCCGTTGCCGTATGCAAGGTGGTTCCCGCCGCACTGGGCGAAGCCATCGGCGACTACGCATCGCTCTCAATCGCCGCCAACCTGATAGAGATTCAGCAGTGAAAAAAACGCGGCTGCTGACAGCGGCACTGCTGTGCTTCTTTGCCATGGGGGCGCTGGACCTGGTGGGTCTGGCGACCAACTATTTCAAGGCAGACATGGCCCTGAGCAACTCTCAGGCCGGGTTCATTCCCGGCCTGGTGTCAGTGTGGTTCCTGCTGGTCAGCATCCCCGCCGGACGGATGATGCACTTTCTGGGCAAGCGCGTCACTGTGCTGAGCGCCCTGCTTATCATCTGCCCGAGTTTAATAATAGCATTCTTTTGCAAGGCATATTGGAGCATGCTGGCCGCGATGGCGATGATGGGCGTCGGCTGCACGATTCTGGTGGTTTCCCTTAATCCGCTGGTAGCATCGCTGGTCTCCGGACAGCATCTGGCCTCCACCCTCACGGCCGGGCAGTGCGCCAAGGCCATCGCGGCCCTGGCGGCGCCGCTTATCGCCTCTCTGGGGATAACCATCTCCGGTTCTTCGATTGCCTGGAGGGCAGTGTTCGCGGTATTCTTCGTAGTGACTCTTGCCGCCGCATTGCTGCTGTCGTCGTCAGGCCGTACAGAAGCCGCCACCGACACCGGCACCTCCCCTACTTCGCTGCGGGAGTGCCTCTCTCTGCTTAAGCAGCCGGCGATACTGGCCGCATTCATAGCGGTTCTTTGCCACGTAGGCAGCGACGTAGGCATCACTATTGCCGTTCCACAACTGTTTGCAGGCAGGCTCGCCCTGCCTCTCCAGAATGCCACCCTGTCTGTGACAGTCTATTTCATTTGCAGGCTTGCCGGCGCCCTGGCCGGAGTTTACCTTCTGAGGATTATTTCCAGAAGAAATGCCCTTCTTGCCGGGGTGTCGCTGCTGATTGCCGGAATCGCCCTTGCCTCTTTCGCCCAATCTGCCTGGAGCCTTTACCTTGCCGTCGCCTTGATGGGACTGGGCAATGCCAACATATGCGCGCTGATTATCTCAGAGGCACTGCTGGCTTTACCCGAGGCGCAAAACACCACCAGCGCCGTCATCACTATGGGCCTGGCCGGCGGAGCGCTGTTCCCCCTGCTGATGGGTTTTGCCAGTGACCTTTTCGGCCTTGCCGGCCCGCTGGTCATCATCACCGCCTGCGTCGTTTTTGTGGGAATCTACGCCCTTCGTCTTTCCTCACAAACGGGCAAGGTCTCCTAAAAACCTTGACACCTTGCCCATCTCCATTCCATTAACAACTGATTATCAGTGATTTGAATTTTCAGCTTGGGCAAGGTCCAAGGCATTTCAAACGACCTTGCCCACCTCTCACCTACATAGAAACGTAGATGAGAGTCTGAAGGGAATTCAAGCTGATGGGAAGACATTTGCCGGCAGGGTCGTCAACACTCTTGATTTCAGCGACATCTCCGGTATCGGGATCCAGAACCGTCCATCGGCTGTTCTTGGCCACGGTAAGAGTGCCGGCGTAGTCGCTGTCGGAGGCGTTCAGCACCAAGTAAATGGTGCGGCCGTCTCGGGTGAATTTGCCGTAGACCAGCTGCGGAATCGAGGGCGAGAAGCGCTCTGCCGGAGCGACTGCTTCGCTAACAAACTCAGGCGTGCACTGCACCGGAGCAGAAATAACCTTGCCGCCCTGTTTTCCCATATCGTCAGAAATAAGTTTCACCTCTTCCGGCATCACTATGCCAGCCGGGAAAATTATTGCATCAAAGGTATGTCCGCCGAGAATTATTTTGCCGTCACGCACATCAGCCATCTTCAGCGCCAGATAATCTGCCCAGACAAATGGAATCTGCGCCTGCACCAGCGACCGGCCGGCGGAGAAGGCTGAGCCTATCACCGTCTTCATTGTTTCGCTCTGGTTGTGCTCGTCCATAAGCGGCTCGGTTTCGGGAATGAATTCGCGCTGCATATCGTAGGCAGGATAGTACAGGAGCACGTTTTTGACAGGTTCTGCTTCCCGCACGACGGCATTGATGCGCCCCACGAAGTCGCAGTAGCTCTTGAACCCGGCTGGGTCGCGATACTGGAAGGCAGGCCGGTAATCAATCCCGTAATAGAGATTCAATTCGGTGACACCGCCGGCCATATGGCAGGCAGCCGTCCCTTTCATCGCCTCTATAGTGGTGGGCCGGTCGCCCAGCGTCGACTGGTTATGGTCGCTTATCTCGGCAAAGATCCGCCGCTTACCATCCAGATAAGCGGCCGACTCAGGCAGCGAAGCTATCAGCCAGCAATCCTTCATATTCCACTCCTGCGGATAGGTGTCCAGCATATCCAAGCCGGGAATGTCCAGGCCACGCTCTACCTGCATCATATTGCCGTAAAGCGGGGTGTGTCGTATCATCTGCTCTTCGCTCAGGAAGTGGCCGGAAGAGAGTGTGCCGCCAGCAGCGCACCAGACCTGCAGACTGTCGCAGAAGTTAGCCCTGAAATGTTCGCCCATCAGCTCCCAGTAGCGCTGACGCACCACTTTGTCGGCCTCTGAATCGCCGTCGAAGAGCGATGCCACGGGAAGGTCTTCACCGTAGCGGTCACGATATTCTTTATCCACTCCGTCGGTCCAGGCCAGCATCGGCAGCAGTTTCTTTGAAGGATCCGGCTCGTCCTGAACACGGACGCGGGCACGCACTTTCTCCGGGATAGGCCCCAAATTCACGCCCATATAAGAAGGTTCGTCGGTAAAGAATGCCTCTATGTGGGAGAAAAGCTCATCACCAAGGTGCTCTTTATAAGCCTGATGCGTTTCTTGCGTAAACACCCTTGTGGTTGAGGCATTGCCCGGGTCGGGGTAGCGGCGCAAAGCAGCGTAGTTGTTGCAGGCGTGGGTATATTCGAAAGATGGCCGCACATAATATTGCTTTCCGGCAGGCAGAGTTGCGTCATATACCATCTCCAGAGCCTCCAGAGAAGGATCCGCCTCCAGGACACGGCCACCTGCAGCGGGGCTCGGATAGCCCTCTTCGTCATAAATCCACACGCGAAGGCCCGCATCCACGGCGCGGCGCACTTCATCTACGAAAAAAGCCCACACATCCTCGTCCTTCAGGTAATCCTTGCCGCTGTAGTTAATCACCACTCCGCCGGCGCCGCAGGTATCGCGCAGATATGAG
>JAFZBQ010000031.1 GCA_017561665.1 Bacteroidales bacterium
ATCAATGTCTGCATCAAGATAAACAACCGCAAATTGCTGGCCGGCATCGCCGAGGTTGCGGGTGTCCCCGACAAGATGATGGACATCACCGTGGCCATCGACAAGATAGACAAGATAGGCCTGGACGCCGTCAAGGATGAGATGCGCGAAAAGGGCATAGACGACAGCGCTATTGCCGTGGTCGAGCCCGTGCTCCAGTTGACAGGTACAAACGACGAGAAGATTGCGGCAATGAAATCGCTGCTGGCAGCGTCTGAAGTGGGGTGCAAGGGTGTGGAAGAAATTTCACAGTTGTTCTCGCTCATTTCCGCCGCCGGCATCCGCCAGAAGGTCGAACTGGATCTGTCACTGGCCCGCGGCCTCAACTATTATACCGGCGCCATCTTCGAGGTCAAGGCTCTCGACTTTGCCATCGGCAGCATCTGCGGCGGCGGTCGCTATGACGACCTAACGGGCATCTTCGGCCTTAAGAACGTTTCCGGCGTGGGCATCTCCTTCGGTGCCGACCGCATTTACGACGTGCTCCTGGGTCTGGACAAATATCCCGCATCGCTGCTTTCGGGCGCAAGCGTGCTCTTTACCAATATGGGGGAAAAGGAGGCTGAATACAGCATTCCGGCTATTGCCCAGCTGCGCCGCGAAGGCATCAGCTGTGTGCTATATCCTGATGCGGCCAAACTCAAAAAGCAGTTCGAATACGCCAACCGCAACAACATCTCCGTGGTTGTGGTGGCCGGTGAAAGTGAGATGGCGGGCGGCATGTTCACCGTCAAGAATATGGCCTCCGGCGAGCAAACCCCCGTCGCAAAAGAGGATCTGCTGCACTTTATGAAGGAGCTTCTGTAAACAGTTTTTTTGGCAGTTATAAAATTATTTCTACCTTTGCAGTCCCAAACACCGCGGGGTAGAGCAGCTGGTAGCTCGTCGGGCTCATAACCCGGAGGTCGGTGGTTCGAATCCATCCCCCGCTACAAAACCAGAACAACCGTCCAATCAAGGGCGGTTGTTTTTTTGTTTCTTGCTATCCATCGAAACACACCGAAATCAACTTAAATATTTTACGGAAATGCGTAAAAATCATTACGATTTTGAAGTGTATTTGTAAAAACAGAAAGAATTGAAATAGAACGAAATGTTTATTTCGTGCTCTGGTTCAGCGCATTGCCCTGTCACAATTTGGAATTTAGAAAAATTATTCCGACCTTGCGCCGTATTTTTCGTATATGGAAGAATTGTATATTCTGTCTTTATAATTTTATTGTTTAACTAAAAGTACTGCTTATGAAAAAAGCAAAACTGTTCTTCTGCTTTCTGTTTTTAGCAATTGCAGTTTCCCTGTCCGCACAGAACAGGCAGATTTCAGGTACTGTTACCGATCAGAGCGGTGAGCCCCTCCCGGGCGTAGCCGTAATCGTTGACGGTTCCCGAGTTGGTACTGCAACCGATGCTAACGGAAAGTATTCACTCAATGTGAGGGGAGGTGACGCTCTCCGTTTCTCCCTCTACGGTATGCGTGACGCAATCGTAGCAATTGGAGACAATTCGACAATCAATGTCGTAATGGAAGAGGACACAATCGGTCTGGACGAGGCAGTCGTTACCGCTACCGGTATGACTCGCCAGGAGAAAACCCTGGGTTACGCCTCAACAACCGTACGTTCCGATGAGATTATGAAGGGACACGCCCCCGACGCTCTCTCCGGTCTGTCCGGTAAGGTTGCCGGTGTGCAGATTTCCAATTCCGGTGGTACCGGTACTTCTCAGAAGGTCATCATCCGTGGTTTCTCCTCCCTGCGTTCCAACCAGCCGCTCTACATTGTGGACGGTGTGCCTATCACCAACTCCACCAGCGGTTCGTTCGATCTGAACAACGCAATCGACTTTGGTAACTCCGGTGCCGATGTCAACCCTAACGACATCGCATCCATCACCGTGCTCAAGGGTGCTTCCGCAACCGCTCTCTACGGTTCACGTGCATCCAACGGTGTGATTGTGATCACTACCAAGCGCGGTGAGCAGAACGAGGACATCAAGGTTACCTACGAGGGTTCCGTAATGGCCAGCAACGTTCTCCGTATCCCTAATCTCCAGCAGAAATTCGGTCAGGGCTGGTTCTACAGCTACGACGGAAATATCTTCGAGAACTACTCTTATACCGAGAATGGTTCTTGGGGTAATATGCTGGACGGTCGCCAGGTTGAGTGGCGTCCCGGTGCATCCTGGTACAACGATGCCGATCCTTCTTACACCACATTCGATTACAAGAAGAATTCACTCAAGAACTTCTATACCACTGGTCTTGAGACTACCAACACCATCACCGTTCAGGGTGGTAGCAAATCCACCGGTTTCGTGGCATCTTACGGCCATATCAATTCCGATGGTATCCTGCCCGGCAACAACGACTACTACAAGAGACACAACTTCTCTTTCCGTGGCAACACCACCATCAAAGACGGTCTGGCTTGGTTGAACTATGGTATCAACTTCATCCGCAAGAATGTCCGCAATGCCATGGCTGGCCAGGGCGGCAGCGGTTCCACTATCTACAATGATATCATCCAGTATCCTGCCAACGTCGACTATGCTGACCTGAGAGATTATCACAGCATCTACAACAACGCCGACAACTTCTACACTCCTTATGCCCAGAACCCTTGGTGGATTTTGGATCATAACTTTGCTGACAGCAAGCAGGATCGCGTATATGGTAACTTGGAGTTCGGTCTGCAGCTTATCAAGGGCCTGCAGTTTGTAGCTCGCGGAGGTCTGGATGTATCCAATACCACCGCCAGAATGTACAACGACCTTTGGGAGTTCACATCTGTTTCTTATGCAGCCGATGAGGGTGCATCTGTAGAAATCGGTTCATATTCCGAGTCCGCAACCAGAAATACTCAGGTTGATGCCAACTTCTTCTTGAATGCAGATTATCAGCTTCCCGCCGACTTCTCCGTACACGCAGTAGCAGGTGTCAACCTCAACGACCGCAGGTCAGAAGGTCTGAGCGGCTACACTCAGGGTCTTGCAATCGAGAACTATCCCAGCTTTGACAACACCAATGGATATGTGCCTCTGGCTTCATCTAGCGTAAGCGAAAGGCGTCTGGTTGGTGCTTATGCACAGGCTGACTGGGGTTGGAGAGATGCAGTCTATCTCTCTCTCAGTGCTCGTAACGACTGGTCATCTACTCTGCCCAAGCCCAACAACTCCTATTTCTATTATGGTGTTAACGGCTCAGTTATTCTGACCCAGCTCTTCCCCGAGCTTCAGAATAGTGTCATCAGCTTCGCCAAGCTGCGTGGCGGTTATGGTATGACTGGTAACGATGCCAACCCTTACCTGACAAATTCTTATTACTTCTTGTCTGGTGCAAGCGGTGGATTCGGCTCCATCAGCTATCCTCTGGGTGGTTACTATGGTTTTGCCAAGACTACTGCACTGCCTTCTACCGACCTGCAGCCTGAGCTCTCTTCTGAGGCAGAGATCGGCCTTGACATCCGTTTCTTCCAGAACAGGTTGGGCTTGGATCTGGCTCTCTATAACAAGCTCACAAGAAACCAGATCATTACCGCAAGCATGGCACCTGAGTCCGGCTTCGCTTCCCGCGTACGCAACGTAGGTAAGATCCGCAACAAAGGTATCGAGGTTACCCTCAATGCAGTTCCCGTTCTCACCAGGGACTTCAGGTGGGATTTGACCTACACCTTCACAAAGAACAGAAATGTCGTTGAAGAGCTCTGGGATGGCATCCCCTCAACCACCATTTATGGTTTGAGCAGCGGTCCTCAGTTGGATGCAGTTGTTGGCGAGCCTCTGGGTACATGGCGTGACTTTGCATATCTTACCGTTACTGATAAAGACAGTGATTACTATGGCAAAGTTATCGTAAACGCGACTACCGGTTATCCCAGGTATTCAAGTACCGAAAAGGATATCCTTGGTAAGGCAGATCCCGACTTCATGATGGGTCTGAACAACGTGTTCACTTACAAGAACCTCTCATTCGGTTTCTCACTGGATTACAGGAAAGGTGGTTTGATGTACTCTGCAACCAAGGGTATTGCAACGTTCACCGGTAACGAGATTTCCACTCTTTACAACGATCGTGACGCATGGGTTTGGCCCGATGCAGTTTATGTAAATAGTGACGGTGAGTATGTAGAAAACAACATCCCTGTGGATGCTTACTACAACATGAACGGTGTTCACTATGACAACTACAACTACGTCAAGTATCGCGAACTGCTGATTGACAAGACTTATCTCAAACTCCGTGAGATGAACCTTACCTACCGTCTGCCTGCCAAGTTGTTTGACAACATCCGCTGGCTCACTGGTATCGAAGCTTCCCTCGTCGGAAGGAACCTTCTTATGTGGACCCCAAAACAGGGCCTCATCGATCCTGATATGACCAACTATGGTAACGACCTGACCTCCCAGTTCGGTGAGTTCTACGGCGCACCTTCAGTCAGGACTTTCGGTGGCAGTTTAAAAGTTATTTTCTAAAAGTTGCCGAAGATTATGAAAAGATATATTATAGCAATTGTTACTCTGGTTCTCGCATCAGTATCGTTCAGCAGCTGCGACAAGTGGCTTGACATTAACGAGAACCCCAATTATCCTACTTCTGTTGATGCACGCACACTTCTTCCGACTGTTGAAATGCGCTTAGCTGAGAAAGTGGGTTATGAACTCAACCTCGTAGGTTCTTTTTGGAGCCAGTATGTAGTTCAGTGCTCTCAGACTAACCAGTACTACACTGTAATGACCTACAATTTGCCCAGTTCGGCATCATGGTTTACCGCACCCTGGTCTGTCTTCTATGCACAGAATCTTCCCGCAATCAAAGAGATTGTAACTACTTACGAGAAGGAAGATACTTATAAGAACTTCGTGTTTGAAGCAAAAGCACTTCTTGCATATCACCTCTATCTGCTTAACAGCCTGTATGGAGATGTTTGCTACAGCAAGTCATATTGCACGCCTGAATATGGTACAATCAATGCTAATTCAGCACCGGAGTTTGACTCTGAGAAAGATATCTATAACACTATTCTCGCACTCCTCGAAGAGCTCCGTGGCATGGATCAAGAAGCTCTTGCGGCAGCAGATGAGATACACCCTTCAAGTGGCTACGACGTATTTTTCCGCGGAGATCTTGACTCATGGCTGCAGTTTGTCAATACTCTGTACCTTAAGGAGTTGATGCGCGATTTTGATACCAACAAGGCCAAAATCACTGCTCTTCTTGCAGAGGATAACTTCCTTTCTGAAGATGCTGCATTCGATATCTACGAAGATGCTGCCGACAAGTCAAACCCCTTGTATGAGAGTGACCGTCGTCAGTTGAATACGACTCAGAATATCCGTTGCTGCAAGGACGTGGTTTCCCTTTTGTCAGGATCAGATGGCCGTGTTGCCAAGTATTATGACAAGGTTGCCGGTGAATATCTCGGTACTGCGTATGGTACTACAGCAAGCCGTTACTCTTATGCAAGACTCCATCTTGCAGCCAAGGATCCTGTTTACATCTCAACCGTAGAAGAGGCCGAGTTCCTCAAAGCAGAGGCTTTTGCCCGCCTTGGCAACACTCCTGCTGCCAAAGCCGCATATGAAGAGGCTGTGGCTGCTTCATTCCAGCGCTATGGTGTGAACGGAGCTGCTGCACTCCTTGAGGGTGACTATGCATTCGACGATAGTGCATCTGTTGAGGAACAGGTACACCAGATTATCGTTCAGAAGTGGCTTGGCAATGTAAAGGGTATGCCCATTGAGTCATGGTTCGATATCAACCGTACAGGCTATCCTGTAAGGGGTACTGATATTACCAAATATGGCGGCGACCTGGGTTCTCCTGCAGTCCGCTTCATGTATTCCTATTACTCAAAGAACTACAACGACAACGCTCCTGAACCGCTTGAGATGGACGTTAAGATGTGGTGGCATAAATAATTAAAGGATACAGCTATGAGAAATATATTCAAAGTTTTTACTATAGCGCTTTTTGCGACATTCGTGCTGGCATCTTGCGAAACTTACAAGATTCCCGAGACAGAATACACAAATGTGTCATGGCTTGATGGTAAATATATCTGCTTTGCTACTAACAGCGCAGAAAAGGTACTGTACGAGTTGGAAATCACTAATACGACAGACGATGCAGAAAATGCTGCGTGGATTACCATCACTGACTATAATCCCATGCATGCTTATGCTGGTATTTACTATGCAGTTTTACCTTTGGCTGGGGATGCAGCAGCACAATATTATGCAACCAACTATTTTACAGAGCAGCTTATGATGCCTGCCTATCGTTTCAAGGTAACTTGTGATGCGGCAACCAAGACTTTCAGCTGCAGTGATGCAACCGCCATTGAGCCTAAAACATGCTACAACAGTATGATTGGTGCTATTGGTATTGATGGTGTTGAATTGTATGGTGTTCCTGTTTACTATGCGGCAGGAACAGGCCCTCAGGGATATTATACTCCTTCAGGTAACTTCGGTACTTACAGAGAGTATGCTGTCTCTATTTCCAATGGTTCCATCAAGAGTGACGTGCCGACTGCTTCTGGTTATAAGACAGACGGCATCTCCTTCGATATCACTATCAAGGATAATGTCTTTGATCTTCCCGATCAGGTTTATTCCGTTTCTGGAATCCGCAAAACCGGTTGGGCAGAGGATGTTGAGGAGTATGTATCGTTCTATCAGTCGCTTTGGGATGCACTTTTTGCAGAGTAATATCTGACTGTCAATAATTAAGGGAGACCTTCGGGCCTCCCTTTTTATTGTGTCTATTCCTTGATATTGTCGATTTCGGCATATCCGGCAAGTATCTTCTCGGATATCTGAAGCAGCGAAAGGCCCTTGTCGGTCAGGGTCACGCTGCGGCCATACCGGACAAACAGGGCAGCGCCTATCTCCGCCTCCAGGACGGCGATATTCTTGCTCACCGCCGGCTGTGTGATGCCCAGCAGGCGCGCCGTCTCGCCAAAGCTCAAGGTGCGGGCGAGGGTGGTGAATACCAGTAATCGTTTGTCCGTCATCGGTTGTAAAGTTACAAATAAAGTTGCTTTTTGGCGAAAAAGTCTTATCTTTGCAGCCCATTTTAACACAACTAATTATTAACAAAATGCTTAAACAGTACGAAACCGTTTTCATTGCAACTCCCATTTTGTCTGAAAGCCAGATGAAGGAAGCGGCTGCTAAGTACTCGAGCTTCATCACCGACAACGGCGGTGAAATCGTGTATGAAGAGGATTGGGGTCTTCGCAAACTCGCGTACCCGATCGACAAGAAGACTACCGGGTTCTATCACCTGATTGAATTCAAGGCCGAGCCCGAATTTATTGCAACTTTTGAGACTCAGTTCAAACGTGACGAGCGCATCATCCGTTTCCAGACCGTCTCCATGGACAAGCACGCCATCGCTTATGCAGAGCGTCGCCGTTCCAAGAAGGCAGAGTCCCAAGCAGAAACCAAGGAGGACTAAACCATGGCACAGCAGAACAACATCCGTTTTCTCAATCCCCCGACTGTGGATGTAAAGAGAAAGAAATACTGCCGTTTCAAAAAGGCCGGTATCAAATACGTGGATTATAAGGATCCCGAGTTCCTCAAGAAGTTCCTCAACGAGCAGGGTAAGATTCTTCCCCGCCGCATCACCGGTACTTCCCTGAAGTTCCAGCGCAAAGTGGCCCAGGCCGTTAAGCGTGCACGCCACCTGGCTCTTCTGCCTTACGTAACTGACTTAATGAAATAATAGGAGGCGCGTATATGGAAATCATTCTTAAACAAGATGTCAAGAACCTCGGCTACAAAGACGATGTAGTAAAGGTAAAGGATGGCTACGCAGCCAACTATCTGATTCCCCAGGGTATGGCCATCATGGCTACCCCTTCTGCAAAGAAAGTTCATGCAGAGAACCTGCGCCAGCGCGCACACAAAGAGGCTAAACTCCGCAGCGATGCAGAGGCTCTTGCAAGCCGCCTTGCAGCAGCAGCCATCAAGGTTCCCGCAAAGGTCAGCTCAAAGGGCAAGGTATTCGGCTCTGTAAGCAACATTCAGATTGCCGAGGCTCTCACCGCAATGGGCTTTGACATTGACCGCAAGAACATCGAGATCGTAGGCACCGACGTGGTTAAGGCTACCGGCGCATACGAGGCAGTTGTTAAGTGCTACAAGGACATCAAGGCCAACCTCAAGTTTGAGGTTGTTCCTTCAGAGGATTCCGACCCTCAGGAAGTTGAGGAGAAACCCGCTGAGGCTCCCGCCGCTGAGGCAGAACCTGAAGCTCCTGTAGCAGAGTAATAGCAGTTACTCAACGCAAAACGGGCTCCGCATTTTGCGGAGCCCGTTTTTGTTTGCGTACGCTTGTACACTTATGCCTCCTTGGCGCTCATAACGCTCTGGGAGACGTTGATGATAAAGTCACCCATCTTCTCGAAACTGTTGACCAGGTCCATGTAGAACGAGCCGGTCTCGTAGGGATAGGAGGCTTTCTCTATATTGGAGAGATGCTCTTCGCGCAGCGCGTTGCGGTAGTCGTTGATAGCCTCTTCTGCCTCTTCGGCATTGTCGATGTTCTCCAGCTCGATGACGGGGGTTGCCAGGTTCTTGCACATAGCTTCGTATGCGGCGTCCACAAGGTCGGCCATATGGTTCAGCTTGGCCTTCATATCGTCGGTAAACTGGCCGCCGTGGTCCCAGGCGCGGGCCACGATCTTGCCCACGGTCTCGCCGCTGTCGCCCAGCGACTCCAACTCGCCAATTATGCGGTAGAACTCGCGCACACGGGCCATACCGCCGCGGCTGAGTTCGTTTTTGGTAACCTCGGAGAGGTAAGTGGCGAACTCGCGCTCGATATTGTCGGTAACCTCTTCGTAGTGAATCAGTTTTTCGTCGGCCGCTTCAAAATCGGCACGGGTGGTGGCATTGATGGCGGCGCGGATATATCCCAAATCCCTGTGGCATAGTTTGCCGAATTCCACCACCTCCAGCTTGGCACTGTTCAGGGCAAGGTCGCCGGCTCCAATGGTGCCGACACCGATATATTTCAGACGATAGGTCTCCTTTTCTTCTCCCTTGTTGGGCACCATCCATGTCACAATCTTGACCAGCTGAGGGATGAATGCGACAAGCAGCAGGGTGGTGATCACGTTGAAGACGGTGTGCAGCATTGCCACAGCGTAGGGCAGCGAGGCCTCCAGTTCGGGAGCGATTCCTGCGCCGGGAGTGAAGTCGGCAGTTACGGGGTTGGGGAACCCGAACGCCTCTACGGTGATACCTACAAGCTTAAGGAACGGCTTGAAGAATATAAGTGTCAGGATTACGCCGAACAAGTTGAACAGGAAGTGGGCCCGGGCGGTGCGTTTGGCACTGACGTTGGCCACAGCAGCCGCGATATTTGATGTAACTGTTGTACCGAGGTTACTGCCGAGTACCATCGCCGTGGCCATAGTGAACGGAATGTAGCCTTGCGCCACCAGAACCATGGTGATGGCGGTGGCGGTGGCGGAACTCTGCAACATCAGGGTGATGATGGCGCCAGCTAGCATAAACAGCAGGATGCTGCCGAATCCGTGGCCAGACAGGGAGGCCAGGAAGGTGCGCACCCCTTCGTTGTCCAGAAGCAATGTGGAGGTCTCTTTGAGGGTGGTCAGACCCAGGAAGAGCAGCGCGAAACCCATTATGAATTCCCCAAGGTTCTTATATCGCTTGATGTTGGAGCACAGGAAGGCCACGAACATCAGCGGGATGGCAATCATTCCCAGGCTCCAGCTGCCGCCGCCAAAGCTCAGTGCAAAGATCCAGGCGGTGACGGTGGTACCGATGTTGGCACCCATAATCACGGCGATGGCGCTTCCCAGGGCCAGCAGGCCGGCATTCACGAAGCTCACTATCATCAATGTGGTAGCGGTGGAACTCTGGATCATGGCGGTGACCACGATACCGGTCAGGATGCATTTGAACGTGGTGTTGGTCATCTTGGCCATGAAGGTCCGCATCCGGTTTCCGGCCATCTTCTGCAATCCGCCGCTCATCAGGGACATACCGTAGAGGAACATCGCCAGCGAACCGAGCAGCGTAAGAATCTGTAGAATCATATATCAGTTATCGGTTATCCGTGTGAAGATACACTATTTTCGCGACTTATTGAAATATTCTGATTATCTTTACAAACAGACTGACCCGAAATAATTCAACACTAAATATTTACTGATATGGCAAAATTCAGATGTCCTGTATGCGGTTATATTCACGAAGGTGATGCCGCTCCCGCCAAATGCCCCCTGTGCGGCGTTCCCGGCGAAAAATTCATAGAAGTAGCAGAAGGCGGCGTTGACAAGCCCCTCGTATTTGTAGATGAGCACGTACTGGGCGTGGCAAAGAACGTCCAGGATGCCGAGATTATGAAAGGTCTGCACGACCATTTCACCGGCGAATGCACCGAGGTCGGTATGTACCTGGCTATGAGCCGTCAGGCAGACCGCGAGGGTTATCCCGAGATTGCCGAGGCGTTCAAACGCTACGCCTGGGAAGAGGCCGAACACGCAGCCAAGTTTGCAGAGTTGCTGGGCGAGGTTGTCTGGGACACCAAGACCAACCTCAAGAAACGTATGGAGGCCGAGGCCGGCGCCTGTGAAGGCAAGAAGCGCATCGCCACCCTGGCAAAGCAGCAGAACCTGGACGCAATCCACGACACCGTGCACGAAATGGCCAAGGATGAGGCCCGTCACGGCAAGGGCTTCGAAGGGCTCTACAACCGTTACTTCAAGAAGTAATAAATAAGGGCGCCGGTCGGCGCCCTTATTTTATCGTTAAGAATATAGGAATCGTTTGATGGACATTTTCGGGGTCTTCTCGAAGGGTTTCTCCTGCATCTCGACCTTGGCCAGCTGGCTGTAGCCGGGCAGCAGTCGGTTGGAGCCTCGGCGGATGTTCTCTGCCATCTCCGCCAGTTCTTCGCCGTTCTCGGGCAGTTTTGCCTGATCGGGATATACCAGGGCCACCAGTTTGCCGGCGCGGTCCACAACCACGCTTTCTGCCACGCCCTCCTGATTGTTGATGACAGCCTCGAGCTCTTCGGGATAGATGTTTTGTCCGTTGGCGGAGAGAATCAGGCTCTTGAGGCGGCCGCGGATGAATACGTTGCCGTCGGAATCCATAGTACCCAAGTCTCCGGTGCGGAGCCAGCCGTCGTCGGTGAACAGGGTTGCACTTGCCTCTTCGTTCTTGAAGTAGCCGATGCAGATGCTCTGGCCGCGAGCCTGGATTTCACCGGCCACGTGCTCGGGATCGTCGGAATCGATGCGGATCTCAACAATATCGATAGCGCGGCCGCAGGAACCGGCTACATATCCGCCGGCTGCGGGACGATAGGCCAGCAGCGGGCAGGCCTCGGTCATACCGTAGCCCACGGTGTAGGGGAATTTGATCTTTTTGAACCATTTCTCGGCCTCGGGATTGAGGGCGGCACCACCCATGATGAATTCGGTAACATTGCCGCCGAAGGCGTTGTAGAGACCGTCGCGGATCTTCTTGAAGATTACCTGACGCAGGCCGGGGATGGCGCAAAGGAACTTCATAGAAGGCTTCTCCACGATGGGTTTGATCTTGCTCTTGAATATCTTCTCCATCACCAGCGGCACGGTTACCAGCAGGTGGGGCTTGTAATCGGCATAAGCCTTCATCAGCACCGCAGGGGTAGGGGTTTTGCCCAGCCAGTACATACTGCAGCCGTTGCAGACCTGGTACATGAACTCTATCATCAGGCCGTACATATGGGCCATCGGGAGCATCGTCACCATATTGTGGTCGGGGGCGATGGGCATCCAGCGGTTGCAGAAGTCTATCATCGCACTCATATTGCGGCGGGTCAGCATCACGCCCTTGGGGTTGCCGGTGGAACCGGAGGTGTAGTTGATGATTGCCAGCTCGTCCATATTGTCGGTGGCGTAATTGACATCATCGGGCTTCAGGCCTTCCGGATATTTGGCGGCGTAGGCAGCCTCCATACCGTCGTAGGCCTTCTTGACAAAGTCGTCGGTAGCGTGGAGCAGCGACCAGTCCTCTATGTTTATCGCGAAGCGGAGGTTGGGCATCGCCTTGGGGTCCAGTTTGGCCCACTTTGCACCGGTGGTGAACAGGCCGACGCTCTCGGAGTGGTCAACCAGGTTACCGACGGCCTCAGGTGTGAAGTCGAACAGGATGGGTACGGCCACTGCACCGTAAGTATTGATTGCCAGGAACACCATGCCCCAGCGGGCGCAGTTGTGGGCACATATCGCCACTTTGTCGTCCTTGGGCTTGATGCCTGCGGCATTCATGAACAGGCTGAGTTTCTCTATGCGGATGGCCATCTGGCCGAAGCTGTAGCTTTCGCCGCCGACGTCGTTCAGGGCCTTTTTATCCCAGAATTTGCGGACCGAATCCTGCAAACTGGCAATGTAGTGAGGATATTCTGTGATCATATCAGCTAATTGTTATTTCTTCAAAGATAGCATTTTTTGCGAAATAACTGCCCTATAGGTATTTCTCTAACAGGGTTGCAATCTGTTCGCGGCGTTGCAGCAAGTACTGAGGGTCCTTGATGTAGTATTTTTCGGGATGAGTGGCGTCGTCGTCTTGGAAGACGGAGCGGGGAAGGGTCAGCAGAGATCGGGCTTTGCGGGCATCGGAGGCGGACATCTTCGGAATTGTTTCTTCCAGCAGATGGAGATATTCGTAATCTTCGATGCCGTCGCGCAGTATCTCCAGCCGGACACACGGCACTGGGCGGCCGGTGTAGGGGGTATCGGTATCGATGCCTGGCTTGCGGTTGTTATGGTAGAACAGCATTCCGTCGCCATTGCCCCAGATTTTCTGGTCCATTTCATAGTTTTTGGCGCCGACTTCGCCGCTGATAAAGCTTGCAGGCTCATCCCAGACATTCTTGAAAGCTCCGTTTTCTGTTGCGGCCAGTGCAGTCCAGTAGTTGTTGCGCCAAATCAGGATGCCTTTGAGGCCGAGGGTGCGGGTGGCCCATATCCACATACGCATATCGATGCCGTCGTGGTCTATGAAATTGGTGAAGAAAGGGGCGCGGGTAGCGGTGCACAGGTAGGTCCAGACCTCCTTGCCGGGAATCGCGTGCACACGGCCAATCTTGTCGTGGTCGTCCAGGCAGTTCCAGCTCACGCAGAAGATGTCGGTGACGTCCACGATGTCCAGCCTGGGGTCATCTGCGTTGTTTGCCAGCCAGGGGAACTGTTCCGCGATGAAGGGTCTTAAGCGCGGTGCGTGTTTCTTGATAAGGG
>JAFZBQ010000032.1 GCA_017561665.1 Bacteroidales bacterium
AGATAAGTTCTGGAAAGACAACAAAAAGTAGGGATAACGACAACGAGTCAACCTACACCAGTTATAAGTTAAACCAGAGTCAACTTCTATCAAGGAAAGACCCAAGTCGGAGTCAACCTAAATCAGGAAATGACAAGGTCCACTTGGAGAGGCGGGATCTAGTCCATTGTTGAATAATAATACGCTGATTGATAGGGTGCTACAAAAATAGCGTGGACGAGGTGTCGAGACTCTGAAGGGACCTCGTCCACCGTCTGGATTTGGGCTGAGCCGAAATGATTGTTAACAGTGATGAAGATTGCGATACGCTTCTACGGCGTCGCGGTAGGTGAGGCCGTCGTTCTCGTGGAGCCATTTCTGGAACTCTACTGTGAAGGCGAAGTTGCTGCCCAGATGTTTCTCGAAGAAGGCGCGCAGGTCCTGTGAACAGGTCAGGTCTGGAACGATTGGCTCGTCCAGCGAAATGGGAACCTGACGGTTACGCTTGGCCGGAGAGGATTTCTTGGCACGGGGGTCGGCGAGTGCCGGAAGGGATACCCTGACCAGTTTTACAAGATAGTCGTGGTCGTCTACATCCTCAATGTAGAAATAGTCCCTGGCGCCGGGATAGGGCGGGCGCAATACAATTTCGCGCAGCGCGGCCTTGCCCGGCTCGGTAACCTTGATGAAAAGGTTGTTGTCGCAGATCAGGCCAAAGAGGATGCCGTTGCAATAGATGCAATAGTCGCCCATCATCTTTTTGAATGCGATTTCACCGGCGCCGGAGCACTGGTCCACGATGTATTGTACAAAGTCTGCGTTGCTTGCCATAATCTGTTATTCTCTTGTTAGTTCCAATCTCAAAACCCGAATCGGTGTCTCGCTGCCCTGGCTCGGGTCTATGACGGTTTCGCCGGTGGGGATGAATCCGCATTTTCCCATAACGCGGCCCGAGGCGGGATTGTCAATGAAGTGACCGCTGATGAGCGACGCAATATCGGTATTACCACGGATGAAATCCAGCATCAGGCGCAAGGCTTCCGTGCAGATACCGCGGTTCCAGTACGGCCGGCCGACCCAGTATCCGATGAGCGGCTCGCCTTCCCGCGCCGGAAGATTGCATTCGCAGGATGGCCCGTAGCCCATAGCCCCGATGGCTTCGCCCGTTTCTTTGAGGACGATGGCCCAGGTGGAATCATTATTGAACAGGGTGCGGATAATCTCCAGGCTCTCTTCCACGCTCTTGTGCGGCGGCCATCCGGCACGAAGCCCTACCTCGGGGTCGGAGGCGTATTTGAAAAGTGCCGGAGCGTCGCTTTCCAGCCAGGGTCGGAGCAGTATCCTGTCTGTTTCCATAATGCAATTTAGTTTGATTGAGTTGATGATGCGGCCGCACTTTGGCCCCTCGCGGCGGGCAGAGAAGAACGATGTATCGGTGAATGTGTCGATGCCGGCAACCTGAATGTTGGATGGCAGGACGCCGGAGGTTTCCAGCAGCCAACGGTTGGCCTTCCAAAGGTCGATGTGATGCCCGCCGGACATCGGTGTGCCGTCGCCTTGGCCGCGGAAAGACCATACCGAATCCATCGGAAACCCGGCGGCACGGAAGCGCTCCACCACCTCTTCGCCTACCTGGAAACTATCGGGACCGATGGCGGGGCCGATTACGGCGCGCATATCCACTGCCCGGCATCCGAACTGCGCAGCCATCGCTTCAATAGCCCGACATACGATATGTAGCACGGTGCCTTTCCAGCCGGCATGCACGGCCGCCACAACCCGCCCCACATGGTCATACAGCAATATCGGCACGCAGTCGGCCGTACGGACCCCAATGGCGACACCGGGCAGCGCGGTGATAAAGGCGTCGTATCCTTCCAGGTCTTCGCGTGTCAGGCCCCTCCGGTCGATAAATGCAATCCGACAGTCGTGCACCTGGTGCCCCTGGATAACCGGGTAGGGGAGCACCGACTCCCGTCGCGAGGAAAACGCCTCCACGCCGGGCCCAAGATTGTATTTCAGCAGTTCGGTATCCATTATTTTTCGATATGCAGCCGACCGTCGTCTTCAAGGGCTATTGTGTCACCTTCGTTCACCGTTACGAATCCTTCATCGGTCTTTAACGACAGCATGGAAAATCCCATACAGAAGTACGGCGCCAATACTCTGTCGCCGCACAGCGCCTTGACCTCCTCGAAGTTGGTACCGGTATATTGTATGCGAGTCACGAAATGTCCAAATCGATACACAAATTTACGCTTTTTTGATTGTATTATATCGAGTTTGTATCTTTGAAAAAAAAGACACTATGAAGAAGGCTGTCGTTACAATACTGTTGACATTATTGTTTGCGTTCCCGCTTTTTGCCGGAGAATATGATATTCGCGGTCCGCAGGGAAGACTGGATTGGCAAATAACGCTTCCGGAGGGCTTCAATCCCGAGACAGACCACTGCCCGATGGTGATTTTGATGCACGGAGTCTTTTCAAAGAAAGACATGAACCCCATCAAGGCCCTGGCCGCAGGGCTGGCAGAGGCCGGCATCGCCTCCATCAGTTTCGATTTTGACGGCCACGGCAAGAGCGACGGCCGTCTGCAGGATATGACGATTGAGAAGGAAATCGCCGATGCAATGGCGATTCTTGAATATGTCAAAACGCTGCCGTATGTGTCGAAAATCGGCTTCCTGGGGCATTCTCAGGGCGGAGTGATCGCGTCAATGACAGCCGGGCGACTGGCCGCCGCCGGATCTGATCCTCCGGTGGCCATGGCCCTTCTCGCACCGGGATCAATTATCAAATACGCTTGTAAGATCGGCAAGTTCTTCAGTGCCACTTTCGACCCGAAAGACCCGCCGGAGTATATCCGTTGCTTTGTTATCAAGAAACTGGGAAGGGAATATATTCTGGAGACGCAGGATTTGGATATTTACGGAACTTCAATGGCTTATAAGGGCAAGGTGTGCCTCCTGCACGGCAACAAGGACAAGACAGTGCCGATATGGTGCAGTGAATGCTATAAGACGATCTATGGCGATCAGGCGGAACTGACTATTATCGATGGTGAAAATCACCGGTTTGCCCTCCGCCGTGACCAGGTGGTGGCTAAGACTGTGGATTTCTTTAGGACTATCTTTGAAATATGAAAAGAATATTGACATTTTTATTGGCAGCAGCGTTGTGTCTGGCTGCCGGTTGCAAGAATAACAACGAGACAGCAATGAGTAATATCGACCGGAACTGTGTTGAGAAAACAATTGAGGCGATAAGCGGGAAGTATGCTGATGTAGAAGGCATTGATGACCGCTTGGCGCGTGGAGTGGAACAGGCGGCGGCCCTTTGGACAAAGGCCGATGGAACTGCTGATGACTTTGAAGCTTTCTGCCTGGAAAACTTCGTGGCAGACCCCGACCAGAGGGCTGCCATGGCCGCACGGCTGGAACAAAACTTTGAGAGTCTGTGGGGTTGCTTCAACAAGATGAATGTGGACCTGAACCTGCCCATCCATCTGGATGGACCCGATCCGACGCCGTTGGATGAACTGTTCGGCGCCTACAGCCCTTCGGCACATTTCAACGACGATATGTTCCAGCAGAAGATCGCCTTCATAGTGGTGCTCAACTTCCCGTTCTATTCGTTGGAAGAGAAGAACACGCTGGGCAAGGACTGGGACCGCCAGCAGTGGGCTTACGCCCGTCTGGGTGATGTCTTCACCGCCCGTGTGCCTGCAGATTGCCTGCAGTCGTTGTCGGCCCAGTTATCCGCCGCCGACAATTATATCTCCAACTATAATGTCGAAATGGGGCATCTTCTGAATGATAGCGGCGAACACATCTTCCCCGATATGTCGCTAATCAGCCACTGGGGTTTGCGTGACGAACTGAAAACCCATTACAACGACGGCGAGATCGGATTGGCAAAACAGCGTATGATATATCAGGTGATGCGCCGCATAATAGACCAGAGCATTCCTCAGTGTGTCATCAACAATCCCGAATACGACTGGAATCCATACACCAATGCGGTTGCGAAAGACGGCAAGGAGGTGAGCGTGAAACCTGAACCCGACACCCGCTATCAGTATTTCCTGGATAATTTCCACGCGATGCGGCAGTTGGACCGTTTCAATCCACGCTATCCCACAGCCATTGATCGTGCCTTTGAGGGTGATATGGAGGTCGGTTTCGACGAGATTGAAAAGTTGTTCGACTCTTTCTGCAGTTCGCCGCAGGTAGGGGAGGTGGCAAAGCTGATAGAGCAGCGCGTAGGGCGCAAACTTGAGCCGTTCGACATCTGGTACGACGGATTCAAGAGCCGCAGCACGATTAACGAAGATGATCTTTCGGCCCAGACGCGCCGGCTTTATCCCGATCGCGAGGCTTTCGCTTCCCAAGGTATGCCGTTGATTCTCCGGCAGTTGGGCTTTAGCCAGGAGAAGAGCGATTTCATCTGTTCGCATATCACCGTAGATCCGTCGCGCGGTGCCGGCCACGCCTGGGAGTCGGCCATGCATTCCGACAACGCCCGTCTGCGCACCCGTATCGGCAAGGACGGCATGGACTATAAAGGCTACAATATCGCCGTGCACGAGTTCGGCCACAATGTTGAGCAGACCATCACCCTTCACGACGTCGATCACTACATTATGAAGGGGGTCCCCAATACCGCTTTCACAGAGGCTCTCGCCTTTGTTTTCCAGGTTCGTGACCTCGATTTCCTGGGCTACAAAAACGATGACCCTACGAGCGATGCCTTGTTCACCCTGGATATCTTCTGGGGCTGCTACGAGATAATGGGAGTGGCCCTTGTGGATATGTACAGCTGGCGCTGGCTCTACAGCCATCCCGATGCAACTGCATCCCAGCTGAAAGAGCAGGTGATCCGTACCGCACAGGAGGTCTGGAACAAGTATTACGCCCAGTATCTCGGCGAGGAGGATTCCCCCATCCTGGCTATCTACAGCCATATGATTGACGTGCCGCTCTACCTGGCAAACTATCCTTACGGCCACATCATCCAGTTCCAGCTGGAGCAGCAGCTCAAGTGTGAATCTGTGGCTGGGGCGATAGAGCGTATCTATCCCGCAGGTCGCCTGACGCCTCAGCACTGGATGCGTAATGCCGTGGGCAGTGAAGTGTCCGCACAGCCGCTTCTGGATGCCGCTGGAGAGGCGCTTAAGGTGATTGAGTCAAGCAAATAGCAGGCTGTATGCTCAAAATTCCGACAAAGTATCTGCTGCTGGTCAACGGCCTCCTTTGGACGGCCATCGGCACCAAGATTCTGCTGATCGGAGTGGATTATTACGGGCGGCTGGAAAGTATACCGTGGTGGTATTTCCTGCTTTCGGCCATTGTCTTTGCCGGTTTCTGGTTTATGTTTACCGGGGTGGTACGCAAGTATGCGGCGCGCATTATGGCAATGACGGAGCCCAAGACCTCCATCTTCAAGACATTCAGCGTCAAGGGCTATATCATCATCGCCTTTATGATAACGCTGGGTATCACTCTGAAACGGATCCCGCAGGTGCCGGATTCTTTTATCGCCTGGTTCTATTGCGGACTGGGTCCGGGCCTGCTCTCCGCCGGCATTCGCTTCATTATCCGCTGGTGGAAGGCGATACGCTGAGTGTCAGTTGTCTGCCGATTCCCACATCCCGCGGTAGATGGCTTCTTCCAGCATCCTGGCGCCTTCGCGCTGCGGATGGACTCCGTCCCTGCAGTATTTTGTGTCTGTGAACAGGTCTTTGAGGTCGATGATTTCCAGGCCCGTTTCGGTCGCCACCTTGTGGATGATGGGGCGGACGCCCTGTTCCATCGTATCGGGGTAGAGGCCCATCAGGGGGATGTTCATTATGTTGTGAACCCGGATTGGCGCAATCTCCCAGTTCCGATTCTTGGTGTCGTTGGTGCCGAGCATAATCAGTACGATATCGGGGTTCCAGGCGAGGCTGTCGCGGTAGACTTTCTTCTTGACATAGGGGGTGTCGGCGTCGAAGCGGGCGGCGGCATCGTTATAGCCGAAGTTCCTCACTTCGTAGTCGGGCCCCAGCCGCTGCTGCAGCAGCGCCGGATAGCTCTGTTTCCAGGGGTTCAGCAAGGTGAATCCCCAGGTTATACTGTCACCGATGCAGGCAATGCGCTGCGGTCGATTTATGGTATTCATTTCTTTCTGCGGCTTTTTATCAAAACGAAGACGCCGAGGGCCAGGAAGCAGACCAGGATGCTGACCATCTCCGGAATGTGCTGGAGCGGGCTGACCCAGAACTCGGAGAGAAGTTTGTTGCGGGCAAAAACTTCTACGGCGGTCCAGAAGACCACGACTGTGGAAACGGCCATACGGATGTTCGGCCCCCAGCCGCCCAGTTTGAGCTCATAGCGGAACATAAAGAAGGCCCCGATAAGGCAGCCGATGGCTATTGCGATGGTCACGGGGTGATGGTCACCCAGGAACACCGGATCGTAGACGAACATCAGCAGCAGGTAGCAGGTCCACATCATAATGTTGAGTTCTTCGAACACCGTGATGGCTGTGTGGCGGCTCAGCCTGCTGGGTACAATTTCGTCCCGTTTGGGACCGAAAAAGACCTTCTGCAGCCAGTTGAGGGCGTGGCAGCCGGTCTTGCTGCCAAACAGGTAAAGCACAATGAACATCACCCAAAATCCGAAAGAGGCGGGCATTATCAGGTATTCCGGTCGCGACCCTCGCATCGCTTTCAGCTCCGCCGCCGGGATGTCGTTGACATTCACTCCGTTAATCAGCATTTCGTGGGTGACTCCGATACCGTTGACATATTCGGTGGTGGTCTGTACTATGCCGCTTCCTACCAGGTCATAATGGACGCCGAAGCGGGCGGCGAAATATGCATACAGGAATTCTACCCAGCCGGTCCAGAACAGCAGGCCGCCGAAAAGGCCCATCAAGGTTTGTTTGACGTCTCCCTTGACGAATACGCCCCAGATGACGATGGCCAGACCCACGGCGCCCATTGCAAAGGCGCAGCGGTGCACGGCAGTAGGCGTCATCGTGTCTTCCATTACACGCATCAGCGCGTGGCCAAGCGGCATTGTGAATAGGACCAGTATAAAGGATGCAATGGTTTTCCCCCAGTATCGTTGTGTCTTCATATTACGGAATATGTGGCACTAAGATACAAATAATTCGACGGGATTGTGCTCGCTGACGCTGCGCATTCCCTGACGAGATTGTTCTCGCCCTACGGGCTGCGCAGGAGGGTATCCGCATGGGCTATCATAATGTATATTGCCATCCACGGCTCATGGCCGCTTTCCCTAGTGATCTGCCTGCCAAATATCCACTAGCGATTTGTCGATATGATAAGTCACATACAGCATACTACGGCGAAGTTTCTTGCCATCGATATCCAGAATCACATCCTCATTGCGCTGTTCAAAGGTCTCATAGAAACGTTTGGACCAGGTGTTGTCAGCACCATTAGTGCAAAGGATTTCATTCCCGTCACTGAGCTTGATGGTAGCGGTAAGGCTCTCTGATATTGACGTGCCTGGTGCAAAGCACCCGATTTCCATTTTAACGAAATTACCAGGCTCGATGACGAATGTCTTTTCGATTTTTTTGTCCGAATAGTCCGGGTAGGTTGTTACCAGTGTCACCGTCCCATCAAGATTATTATATACTTCACTCCAGCCTAGATAAAGCCAATCTATGACCACGCCTAGTTCTTGTTCGGTATATATCTTATCGTCCGGCACTTTGGAGCAAGCCACAACGGCTATGGCTGCCAGAAACAATAAAAATCTCACATATGACAATTTCTTTTTCATAGCCTTATATATATAATCACGTTTATTCTGAAACTTTCATCATTACAAAGCTAACTAATTATTGTTCGTAATGATTACTCAACACTCAGCCATTTGTCAATAACATCATTATCAATAACGAATTGGTAATGGATCCCTGGCCCATACACGGAGAAATTATCGAGTTCGTAATAATGAGAAGCGACGCAAGGATTTCTCTCATAATCGGATGCTCCACTGAAATGGATTGTCTTCCCGTTGCATTCAAGTGTCATTGACACTGGTGCTAGCCTATAAGGGGTGTTTTTAGATATGTTGTAACAAAACTGGGAATATTCTTCGTGCGGCTTAAGTGTAAAACTGGTTTGTGGCCAGAACGTCGGATCGCCACCATTGTCAATATCGGTGAAAACAAGTTCATAGGAAGACTCATTGGTAATCCTGACCTCTCTTACAGAAGATGATTTCTGGCTCTTTATGCAGGAGGTGAGCAGCAGCACACAAAGTAAAGAAACTAGTATCTTTTTCATGAGAGGATCGTTTACTCTAATAAATGCGGCAATTCGGGAAAAATCACCCCACAAAAATAATTATCGGGATTGTGCTCGGATGCTGGCGCATCCTGCGCATTCCCATTCCGCTCGCCGCGGGGCCCTTGCAACCAATAGGCGATGGAAGCAGAGCGGCTTTGCCGCTCGGCACTTTTTGCATTCAAGCGCCACTCGGAAAGCTGGCTTTCCAGATGGCGCTTGTACGCAAAAAGCCGGCTTGTGCCGGCTTCCATCGCTATAGGTTGCGGTGAGTGAGGGATTCGAACCCCCGGTACGTTGCCGTACACCTGTTTTCGAGGCAGGCTCCTTCAACCACTCGGACAACTCACCTAATATAAAGGGTATGGTTGCGAGATGCTTCCATACCCTTAGTCTGGATGACTGGACTTGAACCAGCGACCTCCTGGTCCCTAACCAGGTGCGCTACCAACTGCGCCACATCCAGGGATTTGCGGAGAGAGCGAGATTCGAACTCGCGATACCCTTTGGGGGTACACACGCTTTCCAGGCGTGCCTCTTCAGCCACTCGAGCATCTCTCCCCCGAAAAGG